>CAZUAM010000785.1:0-2953 GCA_964618095.1 uncultured Planctomycetaceae bacterium
CCCCCGGAATTCGCGGGACTGTGGGCTCGCTCCGCTCGACCACAGCCACCCGGAACCGATCAAGTTATTCTTTCGCGGGTCCTAAGTCTCTTGGAATTCCTCCGCCAGCTTGCTTCGCAAGGTTTTCTCCGCCTCATCCGCGCTGCCGCTGGAGATATCCTCGTCGTTGAACTTCCAGTTCATGCTCTCGCCGCAGCGTTCCATACAGAAGGAGCCGACCAGGGCCACCTTGTCGTCCAGCTTCTCCGTCTTGATGATTTCAGCAAACCGCTTCAGCACGGCACGCGAACCTCTCACGTGGCACGAACTGCCTGCACAAACGGTTACCTTGACTGGCACCTTGATTCCTCCCTAGGCCGGGAATCACGCCGCCTCCCCCACGTCATTCCCCTGACCCCGATACAATCGCTGCGGCAGCATCCGCCGCGGTTCTCACCCTGGCCCTCTTGGCGTTGTCGGCGACTTCCTGCAACGAAAGTGCGCCGACCGGGCAGGCAGCCACACACGCCGGCTGGAGCCCTTCGGCCTGCCTTATGATGCAAAGGTCGCACTTGATCACAACCTTGCCCTTCGACGCAAGGCGTATCACGCCGAACGGGCAGGCCTGCACGCAGAACTCGCAACCGATACATTTCTCTTCCTGCGCGAGCACCGGTCCCGTCTCGCCCGGCCGCGAGAGTGCTCCCGTCGGGCATACTCGCACGCACGGTGCGTCCTCGCAGTGCCGGCACTGAAGCGGCACGGCCAGCCTTCCGGCCGGCTCGATGTAGATCCGCGGTTGGGCGCCTTGCTCGAAGATCGCCTCGGCCAACTCGTCCGAATCGGCGTGGGCCAGCGCGCAGGCAAATTCACACGCCCGGCAGGCCATACACTTCGTCGGATCAGCGACAATGCGTTTCACGGCAGATGTCCTCCTGGGGTCTCTCAGTCCGCTGAACCCGCGGTGGCTACAGTTGCCTCGGGTGCGGCAGCCGTCTTGGTGGGAGCCGCCGGGACAGCCTCGACGCTCCGGGGCGCGTGGGGAACCTCGTACATCGGCGGCGGAAGCCCCAGGTCGGCGCGCTTGCGGTCGATATGGTCGATCATCAGGCGCGCGGCCTTAACGGGATCCTCCTCGAACGCCCAAGTCGCGCCGAAGTGCTTCTCGAACGTCTTCGTCAGCAGCTCCTCAACGTACCGGCTGCCCTGCACCGGAAGCGCGGGGTTGACCACCGTGAAGATGCCGCTGGCCACCACGTACATCCCGATGGAGATGGCCTTCTCGCTCATCCACTCGGGCGCCGCGCCCGCCACCGGCAGCTTGTCGAAGGAATCGCCGATGCCGCCTTCCTTGACCATCTCGGCACAGGCCGTGAGGATGCGGGAGTTGTCCACGCAACTCCCCACGTGCAGGACCGGAGGTATCCCTACCGCGCGGCAGATCTCCTGAAGGCCCTTGCCGGCATACTTTTGGGCCGCCTCGGGGGCCAGCAGCCCCGCCTTGCCGCAAGCGATCGCGCTACAGCCAGTCTGGACCACCGCCACGTCGTTGCGGATGAGTTCCTTGACCATTTCCAGGTGGTACTGGTCGTGCGTGAACCTGGCATTGTTGCAGCCGACCACCCCCGCCAGACCGCGGATGCGGCCCGTCTGGATGCCGTCGTTCAAGGGCCTGTAGCTTGGGCGGTACCTGCCGCCGAGGAAGGTGAAGATATCCTCGGTTGTGAAGCCCGCGATGAGGCCCTCCTTCTCCTTTGGGATGCGGACTTTGGAGGCGTCTCGGTTCGGGAAGTTCTCGATTGCCAAGCGGACGAGTTGCTTCGCTGTCTCCATCGCCTCGTCTTCGTAGAACTCGATGTGGGTCATGCCGGGAAACTTGGCCTTGGGGCTGGTGGAGAAAATCTTCGTGTGGAAACATTCCTGGAGCCGGGCGATCGCCGGCATGATGCACTGCACGTCGACGACCATCGCGTCCACCGCGCCGGTGACTATCGCCAGTTCCTGCTGGAGGAAGTTGCCCACCACGGGAATCCCGTGCCGCATCAGGATCTCGTTGGCCGTGCAGCAGATGCCAACGAGGTTTATCCCCTTGGCGCCCTTCGACTCGGCCAGGGCCACGAGTCCGGGATCACTCGCCGCGGCCACGATCACCTCCGAGAGCGTGGGCTCGTGGCCATGGACCACCAGGTTGACCTCGTCCTCTTTCAAGACCCCCAGATTCGCCAGGGAACGCGTGGGTTGGGGCTCGCCGAAGAGAATGTCCGAGACGTCGGTGGCGATCATCGAGCCCCCCCAGCCGTCGGCCAACGCCGCCCGCACCGCACCCAGGATCAAGTGCTCGGGATCGTTGTCCACCCCAATATGGGTCATGTGCATGCCGGTGACGATGTCGCGATCGACGCCCTGCGGGGTAACACTCTGCGCGGCCCAAAACTTCTGCTGCTGCTCGGGTAGGCGGGCCACGTTGGCCAGCACCCCCTCCTGCTTGCCGAACTCGCTTAACAGGAAGTGCCCAAGCTCCTTGGCAATCTCCTCGTCGGTGCGGTCGTCACGGGGGATGCCGTATTCCTCCGCTAGGGCGTAGAGCTTCCCTCGCCCGCGGATCGTGTAGGCCTCGGACTTGCCTTCGCAAGCGATCAACAGCGCGTGGACGATGTCCCGCCCGTGGTCGGAGTGCGCCGCCGCCCCCCCGAGCAAAGCCCGCAGCAGCCCCCTGGCCACGATCGTATCGGCGGTCGCGCCGCAGACGCCTGCCTGCGGGCCGTCACCGAAGGGATCGATCCGGCAGGGGCCCATGGTGCAGTGCCGACAGCATATCCCCAATCGACCGAAGCCGCACTGCGGCTCCTGCGACTCGAGCCGATTCCAAACGATGGGGATCTCAGCCTCGCAGGCACGGTCTATCATCGCGCATGCGGCGGGGTCAACGGAGCGCTGCTTGTTGTTAGCCATCAATCGTCTCCTCTCCGAGCTA
>CAZUAM010000786.1:0-2941 GCA_964618095.1 uncultured Planctomycetaceae bacterium
ACAAAACTAGGTACAAACCAACTTGCCCTAACAGCTACAAACTGAACACCCCACGATAGACCTCTTGGGGCGGCCGGCGGATGCCGTCTACCGTGAGCAGGTCGCGCTGGATGGAGATGCCGAAGTGCCGCTGGTTGGCCTTGAGGTAGGGGAGGATCAACTGCCAGTCCTTGTCGGTGAGTTCGGCGAACGATCCTCCGTTGAGCTGCTCCGGCACCAGCTTGTGCCGGGGGTCGCGGACAAAGATGGCCCCGCCCGAGGCGAGTGAGAAGAGGTTGGAGCCCGGGTAGGGAGACGCTTGTTCTCGAACGTGGCCGTGGTGGTCGAACTCGACGCCGTTGAGGATCACGAACCCGCCGCCCTGGTGCGGGTCGCCGGCCATGCAGGACTCGGCCAGGTAGTCGAGACAGGTGCCGTTGATCACCACCCGCGGCCGGCCGGCGGCGTTTATCAGCGGTCGGCCGGCGGCGTTGCCCATCACGTAGACTTCCCCGCCTTTGGCCCCGTACATGAAGGTCTGTCCCACGTCGCCGTGGACCACCAGGGTGCCGCGTTTGAGGATCTGGCCGAGCTGGTCCTGGGCGGAGTCGTGGACGTGGATCTCCAGCCCGTCGATGCCGGAGGCCAGGTAGTCGCCGGAGCTGCCGAAGACGTCGATCCGCACGTCGTCGGCGTGCGGCCCGAAGCCGCAACCGGTGAAGCGCTGACCCTTGAGCCCGTAGACGATGAAGCGTTTCCAGCCGAGTTGATAGGCCCTGGCCGCCAGCCGTGCTTCGCAATCGTCACCTTCCGCGGGGAAGTCGTCGGCGAAGATGACCAGCGTGGTTTCCTTTTCTCGGGGCGGTCGAAGGTCCTCACGGGTGCTGAACTCGATCCGCCGGGCATGGCCGGGTCCGTCCCGGGCGATCGGGGGAACCGAATCGAGGACGGCATGGATGGCCTCGCGGATGATCTGCACCACGGCGCTTCGCTTCATGCGGCCGCAGTCGTAGCGGCGGTCGTGGAGCATCGCCAGCAGGCCGAGGCCCCACTCGAAGCCTCGGCGGCCGCGCCGGGCGGCCCGTTCGACTTCCCGGGTGAACCAGAGGAGGCGGTCGAAGTCCCAAGAGGCAATCAGGCCCGAGACCCGGCCGAAGAACTCCTCGTGGCCTTCCCGAGATGCCGCGTGTTCGATCTGCCGGGCGAGTTCCGCGCCTTCGTGCGGAACCGTGGGGCTGGCGTCCAGCTTGACGGCCCAGTCACCCGGCGGGCAGGTGATGGCGGTGCCGAACTTGTCGGCGCAGGAGACCGTGCTCTGGCCGTTGTTGCGATTGACGGTGAACACGAACGCACCGCCGTCGGTATGGCTCCCGCCACGGGCGTTCCAATACAGGTCGGCAACGGGGCGAAACCGCGTGTCTTCGGCCGCCAGGGAGTGGAGCGTGGCGTCGATGGCCTGCTTTTCGGATGCCACCAGGCCGATCGTGGCGTCGCCCTCCTGGAGGGCAAAGACCTGCGGGCGGAGCATCGAGGTATCGGTGATGCCCAAGAGCTGGAACTGGTCGGCGTCGGGGTCGGTACGGGCGATGATGAAGAACCACGGCCCGTCCGGCGAGCCGTGCATGTGCAGTGCCTGGATCGCCTTGTAGGCCCTCTTCTTTTCGTCGGGCAACTGGGCGAAGTCCAGCTCGGTGGTGGGGGCCAGGGCCTCGATGACGTATTCGGTCGGATAGCCGTAGGTGCGGCGCCAGAGGTCGAACAGTTGTACCGAGACCTCGGTGTCGGTCAAGAACTGCGGCACGATGTGGTGCTGGCGGAGGTAGTCGCAGATGCTGTAATAGTTGGCGAAGTCTCCGTTGTGCACCAGGGCTTCGTTCATTCCGATAAACGGGTGCGAGCCGGCGGGATGCCAGACTCGTCCCTTGGTGGGATATCGTTGGTGGGCGATCCAGACCTGGGCCTGGAGATCCTCCAGGCCGTAGTATTGCACCACGTTTTCAGCGTAGCCGACGATCTTCAATACCATCAGGTTCCGCGCGTGGGAGAGCACGAAGGCCCGTTTCTCGCCCAGCGAGGCGTAGAACTGCCGATTGAGCCGGAAGCTGTTTTGATAGATCAGTTCGTCTTCCACTGCCCTCGGCGGGGCATCCGTGAGGTGGTTCTCCTCGGCGAAACGGGCCAGCGACTCGTGTTTGGCCCGAACAAAGTAACGGACCACGTCGGGAGGACGGACGTCGAGCCCGAGGTCCCGGTAATCGGCCACCGGCTCCAGCCGTGTCTTGTGGTCTATCTCGAGGTCTGGGGAAGCGAAGCTCTCTTCCACGTGACTCTCTGCTTCCGCGTCGAGCAGGGCGATCTGGAGAAGATAGTCGTCGCGCAAGGTGGCCGCGTCAACGCCCAACTGTTGGGGCGTAAAGCAGGCGGCGGCGATGCCTCCGCCCTTGCCGTTTCCGCGGTTGTGCATCTGGATGGAGGGCTCGAAGATGTGGCGGCCGCGGACCGGGACGCTGGCCGCGAACCCGACCACGCCGCAGCCTCCCTCCTGGACGGGGGCTCTCCGTCGAGGACGAAGACCGGCCGTCAACCGGCTCCGCGAGGCCAGAATGCGCTGGGTAAACCCGCCCGTCTTGCTGTTAGCTTTCACGTTGCCTGCTCCATCTCCAGGGCGACACCGGACTCGGCCGAGGCCGGCCCGGTGGGCACCTGGTTGTCATAGTCCAGATGGACCAGCAGATCGGTCCTGCCCACCAGCTCGCGGACGCTCCTCAGGCCGAAGTGCCAGAGGATTTCCTGGAGCTGAACGACCCAGGAGTGGAAGAGGTTGACCAGTCGTTGGGTGGCCCAATCGAGGTCAAGGTTCATCGAGAGCTCGGGGTCGGTGGTGGCGATACCCCGCGGACAGCCGCGCCCGCTCTCGCACACACCACATCGGATGCACTCCAGGGCCACCAGTTCGGTGGTT
>CAZUAM010000787.1:0-294 GCA_964618095.1 uncultured Planctomycetaceae bacterium
CCGCTGGTGGTTGGCCGTCGTGTTGCACAATCGCTTGGCATTCGCCGTGGTGTTTGTAGGATTCTGCCTCGCCACGGCAATGTTGCTGCCACAACTCGGCGCGGACTTCTTCCCGACGGTCGATGCGGGCCAGTTTCGGCTGCACCTGCGGGCGCGCAGCGGAACACGCATCGAGGAAACCGTCAAGCTGACCGCGGAGGTTGAAGCGGCGATTCGTCGGGAAATCCCACCAGGCGAAATCGCGGGCGTGCTCAACAACGTCGGGTTTCATTCCGGGGGCGTTACCCTGACTTA
>CAZUAM010000787.1:304-2940 GCA_964618095.1 uncultured Planctomycetaceae bacterium
TGACAACGGGCTGATCGGCACCGGCGACGCGGACATCCTGGTTTCTTTGCGGCCAGGACACCGGCCCACCGACGAGTATGTGCGACGTCTGCGTCTTCGGCTGAACCAGGAATTTCCCGGTGTGGTTTTCTACTTCCTACCCGCCGACATCGCGAGCCAGACCATCAACTTCGGCCTGCCCGCCCCGTTCGATATTCAAATCATGGGTCGCGACGAGGATTCTAACCGGGCGATTGCCGCGCGATTGGCCGAAAAGCTGCGTCGGGTTCCCGGCGTGGTGGACGTACGGGTGCAACAGCCTGCGGATTTGCCCCGGATAGAATTTGCCGTGGACCGCACGAAGGCCTCAGAATTGGGGCTGACTGAACGGGACGTTGCCAATTCGATGCTGCTGGGGCTCAGCGGCAGCAGCCAGGTCCAGCCCGTCTATTGGCTCAATCCACGCAATGGTATCCAATATCTCGTCAACGTCCGCGTACCGGAGCACGTGATGGACTCGCTGGCCGCGCTCCAGGCGATTCCGATGGAAGGCAGCCAACCGGGGCAAGGCGACGCGCAACTGCTTGCCAACCTGGCTGCGATGCAGCGGACGAACGTTCCGCCGGTCGTCAGCCGTTACGACGCGATGCCGGTCATCGACATCCTGGCCGGCGCCAGCAGCCGCGATCTGGCGGGCGTGCTACGGGACATCAAGCCGCTGATTTCGGAGGCGGAAAAGGAATTGCCGCGCGGCAGCTTTATCTCGCTCCGCGGCCAGGCCGAAACGATGAATTCCAGCTTCCTCGGCCTCGGCATCGGGCTGGCCATGGCCGTGGCGCTGGTCTATTTGCTGCTGGTCGTCAATTTTCAGAGTTGGTTAGACCCGTTCATCATTATCACTGCGCTGCCGGGCGCGCTGGCCGGTGTGGTGTGGGGCCTTTATCTTACATTCACGCATCTCAGCGTACCTGCCCTGATCGGCGCGATCATGAGCCTTGGGGTCGCCACCGCAAATTCCGTCCTGGTCGTCACCTTTGCTCGCAACAACCTGCGAAAGGGCATGGACCCACTGACCGCCGCCTGGGAGGGCGGAACGGGCCGCTTGCGCCCCGTGCTCATGACGGCTCTGACAACGATCATCGCGATATTGCCGATGGCCGTCGGCCTGGGCGAGGGCGGCCAGCAGAATGCCCCGCTGGGCCGAGCCGTGATCGGCGGCATGATCGTTGCGACCTTCGCTACGTTGTTCTTCGTCCCGGTGGTGTTTCGCCTGGTGCACCGACGGACCGAAGTCAGAAGCCCCAAAGACGTTGAGGCCGCCGTTTCCGCAACAACGAAACCCTAGAAATGCCCCCCATGCCTCCAGCCAAACTGGATGAAACGAACTCGCCGGTCACTCCGGCTGCCGACGTCCCGCCACGGGGTAAGCTCTGGCTTCTTATCGCCGTGGGGGCCGTAGCGGCTCTGCTGATCGTCGCGGCCTTCATTGCCGGCCTCTTGCCGCGTTTGCGCCAGCGGGACGCACTGGTCACCGAAACCGCCAAGTTGGCCATTCCCACCGTCACGGTCGTGTCGCCCGCGCCCGGCGAAGCGCCGCCTGCGCTGTTGCTGCCAGCGGAGGTCAAACCTTGGATCGAAACGTCCATTTACGCCCGCGCCACCGGGTATCTGAAACGCTGGTTGGTGGACTTGGGGGATCACGCGGAAACAGGCCAGTTGCTGTGTGAGATTGAAACGCCCGAACTCGACCAGGAAATCGAGCGCGCTCGGGACGAACTTGCCAAGGCGGAAGCGTCGCTTGCCTTGGCAAAATCCACGGCCGAGCGATCGGCCAAGCTGGTCGAGCCGGGGGGCGTCAGCCGAGAGGAATACGACGAAGATCAGGCGGAAGTTGCACTACAGACGGCTACGGTCAATGGCGCCCAGGCAAACGTCCGCCGCTTGGAGGAACTCCGCTCGTTCGCCCGAGTCACCGCGCCGTTTGCCGGCATCATTACGGCGCGCAACACCGACGTCGGCGACCTGATCACCGCGGGCAGCAGCAAGGAGCTCTTCCGGTTGGCCCAGACCGATAAGCTCCGCGTGTTTGTACGAGTTCCTCAGACGCAAGCGCTGGCCATCACACCCGGCCAAACGGCCGAGTTGTTGGTGCCTGAGCTGCCGGGCCGAGTGTTCACAGGCAAGGTCACTCGTACCGCCGGCGTGATTTCCAGCGATTCGCGCACCTTGCTCACGCAGCTTGAAGTGGAGAATCCTCATGGCGAAATCGTGGCAGGCAGCTTCGCTCAGGTGCGGCTCTCTGAAATTGAGACCACGGCGCCCTTGACGCTGCCCAGTAATACTCTGCTGTTCAGGCCCAACGGCCCCCAGGTGGGCGTGGTGCAACCAGACGGCACGGTTGAGTTGCGATGCGTCGAACTGGGCCGTGATTTTGGGCGAACCGTGGAAATCCTCACCGGGGCAAGTGGCATCGACCGCGTAATCCTTAATCCATCGGATTCCCTGACCGACGGCAGCAAGGTACGAATTGCCGAACCGGACGGTCCCGAGAACGCCAAGGACGCAAGTTGAGCGGGCGAGAGGTCTAGATATCGTGTAGGAATCAAAACCCCGGACTCCAGGCGGTCGTAGGCCGGCCCGTGGGCTCGATTGCTCCT
>CAZUAM010000788.1:0-2920 GCA_964618095.1 uncultured Planctomycetaceae bacterium
CCCGGCCACTTGATGTCCCTATTGATTTGCATTTCAGCCCTCGGGGCCGTCAACGGGATGATCTTCACGGGCGCGAGGATCTACTACGCGATGGGAACCGACCACCGGCTATTCTCGTGGTTGGGGCAGTGGAGTGGACAATTGGGTACTCCGGTTTGGTCGTTGCGGATTCAGGAGAGGATTACGTTGGCCTTGGTCATCGCGTTTGGGCTGACCGGTAGCGGCTTCGCCAGCATGGTCATTTTCACCACCCCGGTTTTCTGGATGTTCTTCCTGTTGGCTGGCACCTCGTTGTTCGTCTTGCGTTACCGCGAGCCGGACACGCCGCGGCCGTATCGTGTTCCGTGGTATCCCGTGATCCCCGTCATCTTCTGCCTGTCCTGCTCGTATATGATCTACGCCAGCTTGACCTATGCCATCGAGAACCGCAGTTGGGAAGCACTCTGGTCCATAGCACTACTGGCAATCGGTGGGGTGCTGTTCTTCTTCAGCCCAAAGGCCAAGACTCAGAACGCCGAGACGAATCAGACGGATTGACATCGGCTAGCCTCGGTTGACATCGGCTAGCCTCGCTTGTTCATAGGGGTGTGCCACCGCTTGCCTCACGGCAAGCGCGGAATCTCTTCCGGGAATTTGCCATCCGCGTGGCGCCCCTTCATAATGTTGGCATTCTGCCCAAGGCGATCCTGCCGCTTGCGGCTTCGAGCAACTCGAACGAGGAGCCTTTCGATGACAAAACAAGGCCTTTCATGTGCTGCCCTGCTGGCTTTCCTGGTGCCGTGGAGCGAAGCCGCCGCGGAGGACGTTCCCAAGGAGCTTCTCCGCAAGGCGGCCCATGTTACGCCCACCCCCCAGCAGGTCGCCTGGCAGGAGCTGGAATTCACCTGCTTCGTCCATTTCACGGTGAACACGTTCACCAACCTGGAATGGGGCACCGGCAAGGAAGACCCCAAGATTTTCAACCCCACCGACTTCGACGCCGACCAATGGGCTTCGGTCTGCAAACAGGCCGGCATGAAGCTGCTGATCCTGACCTGCAAACACCACGACGGCTTCTGTCTCTGGCCCTGCAAGTACACCGAGCACAGTGTGAAGAACAGCCCCTGGCGAGGCGGCAAAGGCGACATGGTCAAGGAAGTCTCCGACGCCTGCCGCCGAAAGGGGATCAAGTTCGGCGTCTACCTGTCGCCTTGGGACCGCCACGAAAGAACCTACGGCTCCGACGCCTACAACCAGTTCTACAAGAACCAACTCCGCGAGCTGCTTTCCAACTATGGCGAGATCACCGAGGTCTGGTGGGACGGCGCCTGCGGCGAGGGTCCCAGCGGCCGGCGACAGGTCTATGACTGGGAAGCATACATCAAGGTCGTCCGCCAGTTGCAGCCCAAGGCGGTGATCTTCGGCCAGGGCCCCGACGTCCGCTGGGTGGGCAACGAGAGCGGGCTGGCACGCGAGAGCGAGTGGAGCGTGCTGCCTTTTAAGATGGGCGACCGCACCGAACGGGACCTCGGCCACCGCAAGTATCTCGTGGGAGCCGAGCGGCTGATGTGGTATCCGGCCGAGTGCGACGTCTCCATCCGGCCCGGCTGGTTCTACCACGCCAGCCAGGACGACAAGGTCAAGTCGCTGGATCACCTGCTGGAGATCTACTACCGCTCGGTGGGCCGCAACTCGGTGCTGCTGCTGAACGTCCCGCCCGACCGCCGCGGCCGGTTCCACGAAAACGACGTCGCCCGGCTCCGCCAGTTCCGGGCCGTGCTGGACGAGACCTTCAAGACCAACCTGGCCGCCGGGGCCAAGGTCGCCGCGGAGGACACCCGCGCCGGCTTCGACCCCGCCAGCGTGACCGACGGCGACGGTGAGACCTACTGGACGACGAAGGAGGGCGTCGTCCGGGCGTCGCTTGCGATCGATCTGGGCCGGCCGGTCACGTTCGACCGGGCCATGGTCCAGGAGATGATCAGCACGGGCCAACGGGTCGAGCAGTTTAAGCTGGAAGCCCGCCTCGACGGCGCATGGAAGGAGATCGCCAAGGCCACCACCATCGGCTACAAGCGGCTGCTGCGCTTCCCGGAAGTCACCGCCCGCCGCGTCCGGCTGTTGATTCTCGACTCCCGCGACTGTCCCACGATCCGCGAGTTTGGACTATTCAAGGCTTCGGCAAAGGAGAAGCGGAAATGAAGCGCACGGTACTCATTCTTGCATCGTTACTGTCAGTTGTCTGGACCGGTTTCCACCCGGCTGAAGCTGCCGCGCCGGGGGGCGATTGGGTCCTCTGGTATCGCCAGCCGGCCGAGAAGTGGGAGGAGGCGTTGCCGGTGGGCAACGGGCGCCTGGGGGCGATGGTCTTCGGCGGCACCGAAGCCGAGCGGGTCCAGGTCAACGAGGATACGCTCTGGTTCGGCGGGCCGCACGACTACTCCCACCAAGGCGCGGTGAAGTACCTGCCGGAAATCCGCCGCCTGTTGTTCGAGGGAAAGCAGCGCGAGGCAGAGGACCTGGCGGGACGGGAGTTCATGAGCGTGCCGCTGAGGCAGACTCCCTATCAGCCCTGCGGCGACCTGAGACTCACCTTCCCCGGCCACGGCCAGGCGACCGATTACCGACGTGAGTTGGACATCGATCGGGCGATCGCTACCGTAACCTACAAGCTCGGCGAGGTGACCTACACGCGGGAGATCTTTGCCAGTTACCCCAACGGCGTGATCGTCATCCGCATCTCCGCCGACAAGCCGGGCAAGGTCAGTCTCACGGCCACGCTCGACTCCGTGCACGAGGAGAAGTCGCTGGTGGCCGCCGGCCGACGGCAACTGGCCTTGCGGGGCCGTGTCCGCAACAAGCACGGGCGCTCCGGGAAGATTACCCGGAATCCGTCGCGGTTCGAGGCGCATCTTCAGGTGGCGACCGAAGGCGGATCATT
>CAZUAM010000789.1:0-2919 GCA_964618095.1 uncultured Planctomycetaceae bacterium
CGCTATTGACACTCAGGAAAGTAATGTCCATCTGGTTCCCAAGCTCCAGCTTGGGGACCAGGGAACGTCCACGACATTGGTTTTTTGAGCATCAATAAACGTCGCGACGGCAAAAACTAAACTGATAAACGACTAGGTGTCAACGCCGATCCGGGGACAGAGGGATTCCAGCGGACAATCGGCACAGTTGGGTTTTCGGGCCGTGCAGTACCGGCGGCCGTGCTGGATCATCCGGTGGCTCAGCGCGATCCATTCTCTCTTGGGAACCAGGCCCATCAGATCCCGTTCGATCTTCTCGGCACTGTTTTGCCGCGAGAGTCCCAACCGCCGGCTTACGCGCCCCACGTGCGTGTCCACCACCACCCCGGAGGCGATGGCGTAGGCCGTACCCAGGACCACGTTGGCGGTTTTTCGCCCGATGCCGGGCAGTTCGGTCAGTTTCTCGATCTGTTTAGGGATCTTTCCGTGGTACTCCTCCACCAGGACCCGGCAGCAATCCTTGATGTTTCGGGACTTGTTGCGGAAAAAGCCGGTGCTTTGAATGTCCCGCTCCAGCTCCGCCAGCGAAACCGAGGCGTAGTGTCCCGCGGTGGGGTATTTTCGGAACAGCCCCTTGGTAACCTGGTTGACACGCTCGTCGGTGCACTGGGCCGAAAGGATCGTGGCCACCAACAGCTCCAAGGGTGTCCGGAAATCGAGCGAGCAGGTGGCGCGGGGGTACTGGCGGCGCAGACGCCGGACGACCCCGGCGGCGTATCGTTTCGCGTCGGCGACGGCAGCCACTGTCGGACCTCAACGGGACGGGCAGCGCAAAGGAATCCAAACTCGCAGAGAAAGGACCCCTCGCGAGCAAACCATCCATTGTTGCCCGGCCGGGCCGGACATGTCAAGTGTCCTGTCGGCTGACCCCGCTAGACGCCGGGAAACTGGCTTTATCCCGGTCAGATGCCTATAATCTAACGAATGGGAAGCAGGGCTTGCAGCATCTGGCTTCTGCCGCGAATGTCGACCTCCGCAGAGGCTACCGAATGGCCGGCACTGGATCCGGCAGGGGCAGGCAGGACGGTTCTTCGGCGGGCCGCGGTCGGCTGCTGATATGACGTGTGCTTAGCACGGCGGGAGACGGGCGCCAGGCGGCCATTGCCCTGGTACCGGACGATCAATCATGTCGAGTTTCGAGGATTTATCGCTTTCGCTTGAGGGCTTCTCGGGAAGGGCTCGGTTGTTCCCCCTGCCCAACCTGGTGCTGTTTCCCCACGTGATGCAACCGTTACACGTCCTCGAACCGCGCTATCGGGACATGTTGGAAGAGGCCCTCAGCGACGACCGGCTGATCGCGATGGCCACCCTCGCCCCAGGATGGGAAAGCGATTATGAGGGCCGGCCACCGCTGTATCCGATCGCCTGCCTGGGGCGAATCACCACCTATCACCGTCTGGAGGACGGCACCTACAACGTGTTGCTGCTGGGTTTACGGCGGGTGCGCGTGTTGCGGGAGTTGAGACCGACGGGCAGCTTCCGTGAGGCCGAAGTGGAGTTGTGTGAAGAGTACAGCCCGCCCCGTCCGGCTACTGTTCGGGCTGCCCTGCGGCGCAGACTCCGCGAGGCCTTGCTGGAAATCCTCCCCTTCCTGCCCGAAGCCCAAGAACAACTGGACCAACTGCTCGGTACCGACGTCTCGTTGGGCGTGTTGACCGATCTGATTAGCTACATGCTGGACCTCGATCTGCGCGACAAGGAGGCGTTACTGGCGCAGACGGACGTGCACCGCCGGGCGGAGTCGCTGCTTGAGCACCTCTCGGTTGCCGCGGCCAACTACCACCCCTGTGAATGCGACGCGATTGCCTTCCCGCCGCACTTCAGCGCCAATTGAGGGGAATTGGGGAATTGCGGCCTCGAGCGTGAAATGACCGTTCGGCGGGCGGTTTATGCAGTGCCTTTTTGCATGCATCGGCGTGCCGCCGACGGCTAAACGGGACGGACGGCCAAACGGCGGCGCCGCACGGCCGCTCCCAAATCGCAACTTCCCAGCCCCAACCCCTCCTTGACCGGCCGCCGGAGGGCTCTTAAGATACATCATTGGCCTTCTCCCAGCGAGGATACCACCAATGGGATCCCGGATCGACGCAATCGGCACCAGAGAGAGAATCACCGGCAGCCTTGCCGATGAAGAGGACCAGCCGAAGCGACCGTTGCAACCTGAAGTGGACAGAGCACGAGTCGAGCGTGCGGTGCGCGAGATTCTGTTGGCCGTGGGCGAGGATCCCGCCCGTGAGGGGCTGCGGGAGACCCCGGCTCGCGTGGCTCGGATGTATGCGGAGCTTTTCGGCGGTCTGCACCAAGATCCTCGCCGGCACCTGAAAAAGTTCTTCACCCAAACCTGCGACGAAGTGGTCCTAGTCCGCAACATCAGCTTCAACAGCATGTGTGAACATCACCTGTTGCCGTTCATGGGCAAGGCTCACATCGGTTACCTGCCGGACGGCCGGGTGATCGGCCTGAGCAAGCTGGCCCGCGTCGTCGAAAGTGTCGCCCGGCGGCCCCAGGTCCAGGAACGAATGACCGAAGAGATCGCCAATCTGCTGGTCGAGGAGCTCAAGGCCAGGGGCGTGGCCGTGGTGATCGAGGCGGTTCACACCTGCATGACGATCCGCGGCGTCTGCAAGCCCGGCGCAGTCTGCGTCACCTCGGCCATGAAGGGCATCTTCCGCTCGAAAGTGTCCAGCCGGGCGGAGATCATGACCTTGATCTTCGGGGATCGTCGCTGAGGATCGAGATGGCTGGGCTCGACCAACAGCGCCAGAGAATTCAGGATGATCTGCGGGGATTGATCGCCGGGGAAGTGCGCTGTGACGACGTCTTCCTGCATCTGTACGCCAGCGACGGGAGCATCTACCAGATCAAGCCGCTGGGAGTGGT
>CAZUAM010000790.1:0-2911 GCA_964618095.1 uncultured Planctomycetaceae bacterium
AGGATAAGGGACAAGGGCAACTGGCTGCGAATGTTCATGGTCTGCTACCTCGAACGGGTCTGGGTGGCAATCATGCGTTGCGCCGCGCAGGGCGCAATTCAAGCCACCTCATGGTAATATGGCGTCCGGTGGAAAGCAAGAACCGTTCTTGGGAGATACCGTAAATGACGACCAGAGGGAGACAGGGTGAGGCTGGGCTACCCGACGCCCCGGGAAGCCGAAATGCGTCGAGGCAAATTGACGCGGACAACCCAAGGATCGCGAGCCCAAACGCCGCGCCCCTTGAAGTCGATCGCCGCGGTTTCCTGCGACGATCGGTTGCCGCGATCGGTTCTGTGACGGCGATGCCGCTCCTCGGACCCGCCGCACGGGCCGATAATGCCACCAAGGGACTGGTGGCCTGCATCGAACGAGAAGTCGTCTTCAACGGCCGCAAGACTCGAACCACGTGGTTTCACCCGCGGGCATGCATGGTTCCCGCCTCGGGTGGAGTCGAGGCGCTGATGACGCTCCAGACGATTGGCGGTTCGGACTACTTCGGCCCGGTACACTTCGTCGTGTCCCGCGATCAGGCCCAGTCGTGGACCGAACCGCAACCGATCCCGGGGCTGGGGCGGCGAAAACTCGACGCGGGATACGAGGTCGGCGTCTGCGACGTCGTCCCCGAGTATCACCAGCCGACGCGCAGCGTGCTGGCGGTCGGCCACAACGTCTACTACCAGGGCGGTCGACTGGCGCGTCCCCAGCGCGAGCGCTGGCCCGTCTACCTCGTGCGTGCGGCCGACGGCACATGGTCCCGGCCACGCAAGCTGGAGTGGGACGACCCGCGCGGAGGGGCCATCTACACTTGCGGCTGCGCTCAACGAGTAACGCTCGACGGCGGCGATGTGCTGGTGCCGCTGTCGTTGGGTCCCAAAGACCGAACTCACCGATCGGTAGGCACGGCCCGCTGTTGCTTCGACGGCGAGCAACTCGTCGTCCGCAAGGTCGGTGTTGAGTTGATGAACGCGGCCGGTCGCGGACTGCTGGAACCGTCGCTGGCCGTGCTCGACGGCCGCTATTACATGACCATCCGCGCCGAGGACAACCGCGGCTACGTCACCGTCAGCAGCGACGGCCTGGCCTGGAGACCTCAGCGAGCGTGGGCCTGGGACGACGGCAAACTGCTGACGATGTCTACCACGCAGCAGCATTGGCTGGTTCATTCGGGCGGCCTGTTCTTGGTGTACACCCGCAGGGCCGAGAACAACGTCGGGGTGTTCCGCTGGCGATCACCGCTGTTCATGACGGAGGTGGACCGGAGGACGTTGCGGCTGATACGCGACACGGAGCGGGTGGTGCTGCCGTTGATCGGCGACGGCGTCGACGATCCGGATCACGTTGCCCGGATGGGAAACTTTCACCCCGTCGCGGCGACGCCGATGCAGTCGTGGGTGACCGTGGGAGAAACGCTTCCGCACGACGGCTGGGCAGGTGACGTACTACTGGCTCGCGTCCGCTGGAACCTGGAAAACCGTTTGGCGCCGCGCAGTTCGTAGCGGTCGGCGTTGCTGCCCAGTTCCGTGAAGTGGCCTTGGTACGGCGCGACGGTAAACTTGAGTTTGCTCCAACAGCCCAAGTTCTTGCTGCCCCAGCATAGCAGGCGCGGCTTCAGGCTCGATGCGGTGCTGCGGTTTGATCACCTCGAGGATGATCTGTTCCGCCTGCCGCCGATCACCGCCGCAATCCGGCGGAGCGAGGCCCTAGAGCCGCTGCGGTGGCTCAATCAGACGTCCCATCCGCCTTGGCAGGAGCTATGCACGTCTCGGCTGGCGGCGGTCAGTGGTTATCGGTATCGGGCGGATTTGGCTCTCTGTCAATCGGCTGGTTTGCACATTCGTCACGTCTGATATAGGCAGTCCACAGGGTCGGACGGAATCGGCCGACAAGCGTTTTGCGTGATCTCCCGAAATGGCTGGGACGATGTAGTATTGCGAAGGTATGGTACGCCCTCCCGTCGCGATGGTTTCAGGGAGATCAACCCGTGTCGCCCAAGATTCTGCAGGTCATGCTGATGGGAGGGATTCTCACGATTGGGAGCTTCGTGGGAATCTCCGAAGCGAAAGGGCACAAGTGCTATCATCACCGGGCTACGACGTGCAATCGCTAATGCCTGCCGGCATACCCGTATGCACAGTACGGAGAACGCGTCTCTACCAGCGTGGTCGCGATCGCGTCGGCCGATCAGCCCTCGCCAATCGCTGACTACATCCCGAGTGCTGAACCGAAGGGGACTCGGCAAGTAGTCTGGGTTCGACGCAAGGACTTTCCGCTGCTGCGGAATTCCATATCGGCCAGCGGCGTTACGTTGGAGCGTATGGGGGTTTCTCTGTACGAGACAGGCCAGCACGTTTGTACCGGCCTGCTCCGCTTCGACGCCGGACCGGACGGCTCGCTGCTCGGCGCCAACGTAGTAGTCCACGTGCGGGCGTACTCCGGCGTTCCACGGCACCCGGGTAGATTGACGAACATGAGATTGCTTTGGGAAACCGAACGAGCATTCTGGCTCAATCGCGGCCAGGCGGTTACCGTCTCGTTGCTGCCGAACCCACCGCGCGTACAGTCTGCTTTCGCCACACCGGTTCGCGTCCATCTAGGGCATAGTTGGCCGCACCCCCCCTCGCACCTGATCTATCAAAACTTCGACGAGACTACGCACTTGGAGGTGGAGTTGGAATACCGCAGAAATCGCTGATTTGTAAGCCATCGGAGCCAGTCCGCCGTTGACGCGGTCCGTTGTTTCCGCGGGAGGCCCTTTCCGATCACTTCAATCAAGGAGGAAGACATGGGTGCGCCAAGGTAAGCTGATGCAGATCAGCTGGACAATCCAGCCTGGCCAAAGGCTAACCACCGGGCCAGAACAGAACTTTGC
>CAZUAM010000791.1:0-2906 GCA_964618095.1 uncultured Planctomycetaceae bacterium
TTCCCCAACCCGTCATTCAGCATTCAGCATTCAGCATTCAGCACTCAGCATTCAGCATTCAGCATTCCCACTTAACCCCGGCTTAACTCAGCTTACGTCCCCCAGGCGGCAAGACGAGCCTCTGTAACACACTGCTGCAAAACGGCTTCCGTCGATCTTCCCCGGCCGGTTCGTGCCCTAAGTGAAACGCCCCACATAATCCCCAAAACCCGTTCCCCCCAGATCCTCGCAACCCGTTGCCAGATCAACATTTAGGCAAGAATTCCGCAGCCGTTGTGGGCTACCGTGCCCATCCGGGGGAGCTCAACTACCGCTCATTCTAATCGACGTAAGTCCAAGTCTCAAGGCAACTTATTGGCCACGCACCCCGCCCGCCCAGGACCCGCGCGCCAGCAACCGCGGTCCACAACTCAGTTTCCCCCGTCCCCACCGGCTCCTGCGGCCCCGCAACCCGCAAGAAGCAGCAAATCGGCCAACCCCTGTCGCGGTTCCCCGTCCAGGTCTCGCCAGAGCGGAAACTCCCCAATCCCCAATCCCAAATCCCCAATCCCCAATCCCCAATCCCCAATCCCAAATCCCAAATCCCCAATCCCCAATCCCCAATCCCAAATCCCCAATCCCCAATCCCAAATCCCCAATCCCTAAACCCCGAGGGGGCGAGAGCCGCTGCCCGCAGACTTCCTATTCTGGAAACGGAGATTCTCGAGCGTTGTCAGTCGCAGCCGCCGACGGCGCGATTGTCTGGCTGCGCAGCAAGGGCGAATCGGGCTGGACGAGCACTTCCGGAGGCGTTCTCAACTTCGGTTCTGGGCCCTCGGTTGGCTTTGGCGGCGGGTGTGAAACGGGTGCCGGGCAAGGGGCCGTGTAGCCGGCGTGAATCACGCCCTCGGACGGTGGGGCCGGCTGCTGTTGCTCGGCGACCTCCGGGCCGACGGCAGGGGCGGTGGACTCCTGTTTCGGCTGGCCGTCGTTTTCGGCCAACAGCTCCTGGGGTTCGGCAAAGTAGGCCTGGTTGGCGACGGATACGTCTCCCAGCTTGCTGCCGTCTTCCTTGCCGGGTGTTGTCAGGGGGATCGCGATCTTCTGCCCGGCAAACTCCGTGCCCTCGTAAATGGTGCCCCGCTGGAAGGGACCGGCGCCGAACAGCCAGAGGTCCTTGGCCTTGCTCTCCACCGGCACGACCCCGGATTGCCAGACCGGGCGGCCGGTACGGCGGTTGTAGGCGAACACGGCGATCTTGGCCACCGCGCGCTGCTCGGTCTTTCTGGCCAGGGCCATTTCCGGGATGCTCGAGGGGACGCCTGGCACGGGGACCACGTCGGGGACGGTGGTGGCCGGCACGCCGAACATCACGTCGCAGCGGTCGGTGCCGACCGCGCCGGCCCGGACCTCGACCACATAGTCCGCCTCCTCGCGTTTGTCCATCATCAGGCAGCCTTCGGCCAGCATGTGCTGACGCAGCAGGCTGATCAGGTAGGCCGAGTCGGTTACCCCGCTGAGGGGAGTGGAATCGAGATAGACCTTCTTGCCGGCCACGGCACGGAAATCGATCCGGCTGACCGCGCGGTCCATGGCGTCGGAGATCAGCAACTGTTCGGTGGCCGTCCGGCTGGTGTCGGACCATTTGGTAGTCCCGCATCCGGCGGAGATCGCGCAGGAGACAAGAATTGCCGGCAGGCAGAATCGCATCCTGGGGCCTCCGGATGGGAAAGGATCGCAGAAGAGGGGCGGATTATAGCGAAAGACGGCCTCCGCCAAAATGTCCATTTCCGGCGGTCCCGCGGAAAGCGAAAAGATCGACGTAAGCTATTATTGCGAAATGACTTACCGATCGTCCTGCACGTCACCTGTGGCTTCGGCAGGCTGAGAAGAACCTGGGAGCTCACCCCGGGCAGCGGAAAACGTTGCGTCGGGCGCCTGCGGGCCATATAGTTACCAGAGCGGCAGAAGACGGCGTCCGGGACGGGCCGGCGCGTAGTGTTGGGTCTGATCAGGCGGCGGGAGGTCCCGATCGGACCGCGCCAGCCGTTTGGCCTGCCGGAGTCGTGTGCGGGAGTTTTGGCCCTTGTAAGTCGAACGTGAGGAGTGACGGACATGCAGAACTTCGATCTCAAACGTGGTATCGGACCGGTCATCGTGCTGTTGGGCGTTGTGCTGCTGGGGGCGGTTGCCCCGGCTGCCGAGCGGAAGAAGATCTCTCTGGTGGGTAAGGACCTTTCGGCGTGGCGAGGTGAGACCGGGGATTGGGCCATCGTAGGTGAAGTGAAGATGGACCCGGCCAACGCCCGCCAACTGACCACCCGACCGGGAACCGGAGCGGCGGTCAACGGCCCGAAGGGGCAGACCCGCAACCTGCTGAGCAAGTACGAACACGGCGACGTGGAGGCCCACGTGGAGTTCATGGTTCCGTTGGGGTCGAACTCGGGCGTGTACTTCCAGGGCCGCTACGAGATTCAGATCCTCGACAGTTGGGGAGTGGATAAGAAGAAGCTGAAACACGGCGACTGCGGGGGCATCTACGAGCGGTGGGAGAAGGGGAAGGGCTTCGAGGGGCATCCGCCGCGGCTGAACGCCAGCCGTCCGCCCGGCCGGTGGCAGACGTTCGACGTCGTGTTTCGCGCGCCGCGCTTTGACGCCAAGGGCAAGAAGGTTGCCAACGCGAAGTTCGTCAAGGTGGTCCACAATGGCAAGGTGGTCCACGAGAACGTCGAGGTGACCGGCCCGACCAGGGCGGCGGCCTTTGGTGACGAGAAGCCGACCGGCCCCCTGATGCTCCAAGGGGACCACGGCCCGGTCGCCTACCGGAAGCTCTGGCTCCGCGCGATCAAGCGGGGAAAGTAGCTGCCGGAGATCTAGCCCGGATTATTCATAAACCGAGGATTGCTGGGGCATGAGCGGCGGGGAAT
>CAZUAM010000792.1:0-2896 GCA_964618095.1 uncultured Planctomycetaceae bacterium
GCCTGAGTTGTGGGACATGCCAACGACCTGGCCGGCATCGTTGATGCCGCGGGCACTCCGAAGATCCCAGCGCGTCTGGTCTTCATCACTCATCAACTCGTTCAGATCGACCATGCCGTCCACAGGGTTGTACACAAACGGGTGCGCTCCTCCATCGCTGTTCCAGGACCTCCCCACCACTTCTCCCCAGTTGTTCATGTCGGAGGCAACGCTAGACGTGTCTCCGGGGAGTGTGCCGAGGAACGTGATCTCATACTGGACTGTCGGTTGCGGTTGGGGCGGCGGTGGTTCCGGGGGTGGCTTGGGCGGCTTCTTGCCCAGCGCCAGGCCGGCAGATACCAGGGCGACTGCGGCGGCGATGCCCAGAAAAGCCAACGTTCGTTTCCAGTGCTTCCTCATGACTTAAGTCTCCTTTCGCGGGAGATTGGCCTGCGGTAAAATGGAAGGGCAGTCGCATCGGGCGCGCAGACCGTTCGCCCGGGCGATGCCAGGCCGGTGAGGGATTTCGTTGCAAGCGTGACCTCACCGGCCGCTTTTTTCTCAGGGGCTAGGGATTAGGGGCGAGGAGCCAGGGGACGGGCTTGTGCCCATCATTCCACTGGCGCCACCCCGCACTTCCGTCGCCCTTCGTTGGGCATTTCGCCCACACTGAGCACTCGTCGCTCAGCGTTCCTCCTTTTGGGGTCGTGTTGGAATTGAACCTGCCTTTGTTGGACCGCCTACAAGATCGGATCCTGCCAGGCGCTCCAGGCGAAGATCATGTGATCGGTAAACACCTCTGGTTTCTCTTCGGCTGCCCCGGGCTCTGTGGCCGGGGGAGGTTCGAGGCCCAGCACCTCGGCTGCCTCGACGCAGAAGCGGCGGAACGCCTTCTGCTTGGATTTGTTCTTCTCGATCCAGTCGAGGGCCGAATAGTAATAGCCGTGGGCCTCCTCGATGTGGCCCTCCTTCCAGTGAGCCATGGCCAAGAAGCATAGCCCACAGGCGTCGCCCTGACTCTCCTTCAGCGCCTCAATGGCCTCTTTCCAGTCGCCTGCGCGGTAGCGGGCCACGCCCAGCGTCAACGTCGTCCCGAACGGGGAGAGCTTGACGGCCTCGGAGGCCAATGCGACGGCGCGGTCCGCGTCCCGCAGTCCGGCATCCGGGCAGGTGGCCAGCAGCCACGCCACGTCGCTGTACAACTGCCCCGTGACCAGGTTGTCAATCGGGCTGTCTCCCTTTGACCAGTGCTGAAGGGCTTTGTTGAAGTCATCGACGGCCCGGGCGAACTGGCGCCGCGTGAGATAGATGCAGCCCCGGGCGTGGAAGCCGCGGGAGGCCGTCGGATCGACGCGAAGCGCGGCGGTGTAGTCCTCGATCGCCTTTTCGATATCTCCGGTTCTTGCATGCGCCGCAGCCCGATTGTGGAGGGCCGAATAGAAGTCGGGACGAAGCCTCAGCGCCGCATCGTAGTCTGCGACGGCCTGATCGAACTGGCGCATCTTGGCCAGGGCGGTGCCACGGTTGTAGTAGAGCAGTGGGCTGAGCAGGTAGCTGTTCGGGTCGATCCCGATTGCTCTGCCGTAGGCAGCAATGGCCTGCTCGAATTTGCGCCTTCTGAAGAAGACATTGGCCTGCACGTCATAGGCGGGCGCGTGTTCCGGGTCGAGCCGGATGGCCTTGTCGGCATTGGTCATGGCCTGCTCGAAGTCGCCCTTGCTCGAATACAGAATGCCCCTGTTGGCGTACAACGCCGCATCATCCGGGTCAAACCGAATTGCCTCATCGAGATCGGCAATTGCGCGGTCCAAATCGCCCAGTTTGAAATGGCCGTAGGCCCGACCCTCGTGGGCTTCGGCGAGCGCATTTTGGTAGTCGGGAACGTCCGGGAATTCGGAGACCAACTGTTGCGCAATTTTCCCCGCCTCAGTACAAGCCGCCAAAGCCTCTTCATGCATCTTCAGGGTGTAGCGAAGCTTCGAGATTCGCAGCCAGGCCTCGACGACCTCGCGGCGGTGCGAGGGGTCGCCGCTCTCCGGGACCGTGAGCTGTTCGTAGAAGCGGACGGTCTTTTCCAATACTTGCCGGTCTTCAGGGGCAAGTGGTTCCGTGGGGGCCCCCCGCCGGCTCGGAACAGACTGTAATGATCGACGGCGAACTTCAGGTAGACCTGGCCGGTGGCCTCCATCGCCAGCCGCAACCGGTCCTCCGCCTTCTGGCGGTGGTCCTTCTCGCTGTCATATGCGGATTCAACCTGCCGGTAGGCACGCAACACCAATCCCGTGCTTACTGCCAAGGCCACAACGGCCAAAGCCACGCCACCGGCCAGCGAGCAAACGACCGCCCGGTGGCGGTATGCCCATTTCGCCGCTCTCTGTGCCAGCGACGGCCGGCGGGCCTGGATCGGCTCGTCTGCCAGAAATCGCTTCAGGTCGTCGGCCAGCTCCTGGGACGTGGCGTAGCGGGCCTCGGGCTCTTTGCGGGTAGCCTTCAGGACTATCGTCTCCAGATCTCGGGGGATCGCGCTGTTGACCTGCCGTGGCGGGCGGGGGTCGTCTTCGGCAACCTGGCGCATGAGCTTTTGGCGGTCGTCGCCCGGGAAGGCGGGCTGGAGGGTGAGCAGCTCGTAGAGGGTCAGGCCCAAGGAATAGACGTCGGTGCGGTGGTCCAGCACGCCGTGTCTGGCCTGGACCTGCTCGGGGCTCATGTAGCGGAGGGTGCCCAGCAGGTCACCGGTCATGGTCAGATTCGTCTCAGTGTGCGTCATTGCCAGGCCGAAGTCGGTGATCCAGAGGTGCGGGCCCTCACCCCCGGCCCCTCTCCCGCCAGCGGAAGAGGGGAGGCGGGATTCGACCATCAGGTTCGACGGCTTGATGTCGCGATGGACCACGCCCATCCCGTGGGCGTGTTCGAGGGC
>CAZUAM010000793.1:0-2896 GCA_964618095.1 uncultured Planctomycetaceae bacterium
CGGAGCAGCGAGTCGTCGGCGGCCAGTTGGGCCAGTGTGGCGGGACGGATCTCCAACTGCCCGGCATCGCCGAGCCGGATGCCGTCCGGGGTGGGCAACGGCAGGCCCAGGACGGGATCGAACACGTACACGTTGCCCCGGTTGAGGATCCCCACGGCTACCCAAGGCCGGGGCGGTCCTCCGGTCGGATCGTTCGGATCGGGGGCTACCAGGAGGGCGGCGTCGAGCCCTTGTTGTCGGGCCAGGAGGATAAACACCCAGACTCGCTCCACCGCCGTCCCCCGACCCAAAAACAGGGTCTCCCAGGGCATCTGCCTGAGTCGATCCTCGGCCTCCAGGTCGGTGATCACTTCGAGCTGGATGTTGCGGACCGTCCAGTCGAAGAGTCGGTTGGCCTGGACGAGGTCGTCGAGTTCGGTGCCGCGGGCCCAACTGGAGACGTTCCGCAACCAGATGGCTTCCTGTAGCGCGATCCCGTCGGAGCGGGGGAATTGGAGTTGGTCCAGGTTGCGCACCGCGGGGATTTCGGCCAGCGGCGCGGGCAAGGCGGCCACCAGCGGATCGAGTTTCCAGTCGTCCCGCGGCTCCTGGGCGCGGACCCATTGATTGAGCTGGTCGGCGATCTGCTGGAGCATCTCGCCGGACAGGGGGATCACGTTGGGACCGTCGTCGTGTCCGTCGTCGGGCGCAGGGTGGGCCTCGAAGCAGAGTCCGGGGAATTCCTCTTGGCGATTCAGATTGTCGATGGCAATCTCAAGCAACCCATGCGGCGTCCGGTCCGACGGTGTCCCATTGCCGGAGCCGCCGGGCAGCGCGGAGGTCGAGGAATCGGCACATCCGCTGCACCCGGCAATCAACGTTGACAGGAGCATCAGCAGCGCAAGCCGGCCCCATCGCAGGCCGACGTGACGGCAATCTGAGAAACTCCTCCTACGGTTCTTTCCAAGCAGGCTGTTCACTGTAATCCCTCCACAGTTTGGCGAATTGCCAGCAGGCGCCGGAGCAGGCCGGCCAGTTGATCCAGGGGCACCATGTTGGGGCCGTCGCTGGGTGCGTCGTCGGGCGTGGGGTGGGTCTCGAAGAATAGTCCGTCGACGCCGACGGCGACTGCGGCCCGGGCCAGCGGCTCGACCATGGCTCGATTGCCGCCGGTGGCGGCTCCCAGTCCGCCGGGCTCCTGGACGCTGTGGGTGGCGTCGAAGACGACCGGCACGCCGAGGGCCTGCATCTGCGGGATCGCGCGGATGTCGTTGACCAATCGCCCGTAGCCGAAAAACGTCCCCCGCTCGCCCAGCAGGATCCGGTGGCAGCCGGCCGCGGCGAGCTTGGCAATGACGTGCTTCATGTCCCAGGGGGCGAGGAACTGGCCTTTCTTGACGTGCACCGCCCGCCCGGTGCGGGCGGCGGCCGAGAGCAGGTTGGTTTGGCGGGCGAGAAAGGCGGGGATTTGCAGCAGTTGGCAGACCTCGGCCGCCGGGGCCGCCTGCGACGGCTCGTGGACGTCGGTCGTCACCGGCAGACCCGTCGACTGCTGGACCCGCCTCAGTATCGTCAGCCCCGCTTCCAGCCCCGGCCCGCGATAGGAATCGACGCTGGTGCGGTTGGCCTTGTCGAACGACGCCTTGAAGATCAACTGGACGGGCAATTCCGCGGCGAGCTGTTTCAGCCGCTGGGCAATTGAGAGTGTGAGGGCCTCGTCTTCGATCACGCAGGGACCGGCGATGACCAACAGGGGTTGGCCCCGGCCGCAGCGGTACGGACCGATGGTGGCAGGGTTCTCAGGCACGACGAACGGCTTGGAACGTGAGGTTCAGATTTCCGTGCTAATCAGCAAAACGTTTGGCCTGCCGGGCCGGAACGACCAGGGCCACCCGGCCGGAGAGCACTTCGACGTCTACCGGGAGCAGTCCGCCCGGGTCGCCATCCAACTGATAGGGCACCTCTGCCTGGGAGGTGATCCGCAGCCGCTGCACCCGGCGCATCGTACAGTCGGCCATGGCTTGGTGTTGGCCCAACAGCACGGCGGCCGTGTATTGCAGGGCGTGCCAGAGGGACCCGCGGCGGAAGGCACAGACGTCCAGCAACCCATCGGTGCCGTCCGCCTGGGGCACTAATCGCAGCCCGCCACCATAACAGGGGAGGATGAAACCGAATAGCCAGCGGACGACCGCCGGGGGGGATTGGGCCTCGGCAGCGTCGGTATCTCCGTCCCCCCAGTATACCCGCAGTTCGGGATATTCGTAACTACGGATCAACTCCAGGATCGGTTTGAAGTAGTTGCGTTTGCGGATGTGACCGGTTCGGTGGTCGTGGACGCGTCGGACGACCTCGGCGTCGAACCCACAACCGATCATCAGCAGGAAGATCCGCTCGCCGGCCCTGCCCGCGTCGAGCCGTACCAGGGCCCCGTCGACGATCGTCCGGCAGACGGCCTCCGGCGTTCGGCCGAGCTTCAGATAGCGGGCCAGGAGGTTTTCGTTGCCCGCCGGAAGCATGGTGACGGGGACGCCCGGAGCGATGCGATTGACCAATTCGGCGGCCGTACCGTCCCCCCCTACACCGACCAGCGTCCGCAGCCGGCCCTCGGCGTGCCAGTGGTTGGCCCGCTCGGCCACCGCATCCAGCTCGGTGAGGATTTCGGTCCGAAACCCCCGTTCTGCGAGCAATTGGACCAGGCGATCAACCCGGGGTTGGGCCGACCGGGGCCCGGCTGTGAGGTTCACCGAGATCAATACGCGGTCGGCCTCGGGTGGCAAGGAAGAAGAGGTATTCTGCTGCAACGGGCCACTCCCGGCGTGGATTTTTCATCAAGGATCGGCCGATAAACAACTTTCCGTTTTCGTAACACTTCAGCCGAGTGAAGTGACCAATGTGTAATGAGGAAAAAGGGGAAAGG
>CAZUAM010000794.1:0-2892 GCA_964618095.1 uncultured Planctomycetaceae bacterium
AGCTGCCTGCCGCTGGTAGGTACCCGACTATAAAGTCGGGCAGGACAGAAAACTCCGGTACCCTGATTATACCCACTGGGGCGTTTGAACGCAATAATCAGATCTTGAGGACAGCTCCGCGCGGGCCTGGAACCGGCGTCGTATCTGCTTTAGCATCAATAACTTGCGGCGATAGCCTCCGATCCAAGAATCCAGTGGAGGTGGGAAGCAAACCACCACCCAAAGTGGGGCCTATCGGCGCACAAGTGGGGTCCGCTGTGCCCCTTCGTCTTCCGCGGCGGCTCCGCAGCCCGTCGAAGCTGCCGTTTCCGCCCTGTTGATGACTGGCAGACGATTTGATCTGTCAGTCGCCGTGACGTATAGACAGAGGGTGCCTCTGCTTTCCACCGCTCACTTGACGGCCTCCTTGGCCCTGGATAGCTTGACAGGATTTGCCTGTTTGCTCATATGGTCAACTAGCCCGGATTATTCATAGGCGTGCCACGGCCGTGTCGGCCGTGCTGCCCTGGTAAACCGGCAAATCTGGAGCACGGCTGGCACAGCCGTGGCACGCGAATACCTACCCGACGATGGTCCTATGAATAATCCGGGCTAGCGGACCGACGCGGGTGAGCTGACGGTTTGGGTGCCGGTGGCGGCTTGTCCGCCACCGCCGATTGGGGGCAGGCAAATTCCCACCGGCACCCCTCCAGTGGAATGCTTCGGAGCACTAGCCTCCCCGTGAAAAACTCCCCTGACGACCGCTCGCCCCTGGCCCTGGCCATGGGGTGGGTCTCGCGGATCACTACCATCTGCCTGGAAATGGTCCTGCCGGCTTTGCTGGGATACTGGGCAGATCAGTGGTTGAAGACCAAGATGCTGTTCTTGGTGCTGGGAGTTATCGTGGGCTTCAGTCTGGGAATGTGGCACCTGATCAAATTGGCGGCGGCGCCGCCAGGGGATGGGCATCCGCCGCGGCGGTCGTCGGAGGACGAATGAGAGTACGCCGATCAGGCCCCGCCTGTCACTGCGAGACGAGGCGTCTTATGGGAACGTGGTTTGCCAACCTCAGGAATCGAAGCCTCCCCGCCCGAGGCACTTTCCTGGGGTTAGTCGTGCTCGGGCTGTACGCCTTGGTGGCGCCGGTGGCCGGTTTTTGTAGCGGTTCGGCGGGCCTGTGGGCGGCGGCCGCAGCCGCGGTACTCTGCCTGGCCGGGGCCGGCCTGGCCCTGGTCCTCAGTCACGCGCTGCGCGAACCGAAACATGCCCTGTACGGGATGTTGCTGGGTATGGCGGCGCGGATGGGTGTCCCCTTGGCGGTCGGCCTGCCCTGCCACCTGCATGGCGGGGCCCTAGCCCAAGCCGGGCTCTTGTATTATCTTTTGGTCTTTTACCCGGTCACGCTGGGCGTCGAGACGGCCTCGTCGCTGCCGGGGGCCCGGAAGCCGGCCTCCGGCTCCGACCTTCCCAAGGACGTGGTTCCATAGCAGATGGACGTCAATCCTGCACAACTCGCCAGCCACGTCAAAGACGCCCCGTACTTCGAGGTCCCCAAGTGCATCTTGCCGGAGCATACGGAGGGGAAGATTCCTTTGCCGGATTTCGGCACGGTGGACCTGTTCGGGCTGGAGATCCATCTGCGGCTGACGAAGTTTATGGTGTTGGAAGTGGTGGCGGCGGTGCTGATGATCGTGATCTTTGTGCCCCTGGCATGGAAGATCAGCCGCGGGAGCCCGCCTCGCGGGCGGCTCTGGAACCTCTTCGAGGCGATGCTGGTTTTCGTCCGCGACGAGATGGTGCGGCCGGCCATCGGGCGCCCCGATGCCGACCGCTTCTTGCCGTTTCTTTGGACCATGTTTTTCTTCATCCTGTTCTGCAACCTATTGGGCATGATCCCCTGGGCGGGCTCGCCCACCGGCTCGATCCTGGTTACCGGTGTGCTGGCGCTGTTGGCCTTTAGCATGGTGGTGGGGGCGGGAATGAAGAAGTTCGGCGTGGTGGGATTCTGGATCGGGCTGGCGCCGCATATGGAGTTGCCGCTGGCACTGGCCATTCCGTTGAAGCCGATGATCCTTGGAATCGAGATCTTGGCGCTGTTGATCAAGCACATCATCCTGGCCGTGCGTCTGCTGATCAACATGTTCGCCGGACACCTGGTATTGGCGGTGATTCTCGGATTCGTCGAAGTCTTCGCCGGAACTGCCGCGTGGTTCGGCATTATGCCGGCCAGCGTGTTGGGGGCCGCGGCGCTGAGCCTCCTGGAATTGTTCGTGGCGTTCCTCCAAGCTTACGTTTTCACGTTTCTCACGGCACTGTTCATCGGCATGGCGCTTCACCAGCACTAGGGCTTCTGAATCCGCCGTGTCGAACAATCCACGTTATCGGAAGGAGACAGATCAAGTGAACAGGTTGACCAAGATTGCCGCGTTGAGTATTACGTTGCTGTTGTTCGCTTTACCGGCTCTGGCCGGAGAGCCTCCGGAGGCCGACCAGGACGGGCCCGTCAGCAGCGTGGAAGCCGCGGAGCGTCCTTTCATTTTCCTGGGGGCGGCCTTCGGGTCCGGCCTGGTGATCCTCGGCGCCGCTTACGGTATCAGCAAGATCGGTTCCTGTGCGGTCGAGAGCATGGCCCGGCAGCCGGAAGTGGCCGGAAATATCCAGACCGCTATGATCATTTCGGCCGCGCTGATCGAAGGTGTTACCTTCTTCGCGCTGCTGGTTTGCATCTTGAAAACCTAGGCCGGCCTGCGTCCGTAGCCAAGCGGCACAAGCCGGTCTGCGCAAATCGCGCAGAAATGTAGACGTCAGACTCACAACCGTTCTTAAGGCGCAAGACGATAGCATGTTTCTTACCCGAGTCGTTTCAGGAATGACGGTCGGTCTGGCGCTGGTAGCGCTGGGTAGGATTTCGCT
>CAZUAM010000795.1:0-2890 GCA_964618095.1 uncultured Planctomycetaceae bacterium
GAAAATGGCCTCCAGAGTTGTCTCGCCTACGGGCGGAATCATTGGGGACCCTGAAATCGAGGTACTTCGGAGGATAGGACCATGCCAGGTGGAATCGACCGACGCGAAATGCTCTCCCGCAGCCTGGGTACGGCCGGCCTGCTGGCCGCCGGGGGCTTATCCGCAGCCACGACCCCGCAGCGGGCCCGGGCCGCGCAGCAACGGCCCGACCGCTCGAAGGACGCCCCCACTTCGCCGGTGGCCATCCAGCGGTGCCAGTCGTTCGAGCCGCGACCGTTCCGCAAGACACTCGACGCGGCGCTGGACCTGATCGGCGGCATCGACAAGATGGTCCGCAACAAGACGGTCACCATCAAGGTGAATCTGACCGGCATGCAGTGGAAGCCCTTCGGCGGGATGCCGGCCTACGAGAGCTACCAAACGCATCCCAACACGGTGGCCGCGCTGTGCGCCATTCTGCACGACGCGGGGGCCCGGCGGATCGTGGTCGTGGAAAACCCCTACTGGGACAAACCGTTTGAGAAGACCCTGAAGCAAGAGGGCTGGGACACCGCGGCCATCCGGTCGGCCGGCGGACAGAAGGTCCTCTTCGAGGACACCCGCTACCGGGGACGCTGGCCCGCCTACAGCCGATTCAAGGTCCCCTGGGGCGGGTTCATCTATCCGGCCTTCGATCTGAACCAACGGTTCGAGAAGACCGACGTGCTGGTCTCGCTGGCCAAGCTGAAACAACACGCCTGTGCGGGCGTGACCGGCGCGGTGAAGAACTTCTTCGGCATCACCCCCTGCTCGCTCTACGGAAACGACGCACCTAGCGAAAACCCGTTGAGCCACCGGACCGAGATGTTCCACTCCGGACGGAAACAGCCGCCCGAGGGGGTTCCGCCGGAGATCAAGGGCCACGGCGTGCCGGCCCGAGCCAACTACCGCGTGCCCCACATCGTGGCCGACATCTTCGGGGCCCGGCCGGCCGATCTGAATATCGTTGACGGCGTCCGAACCATCAGCGGCGGTGAAGGATATTGGAACCGCGGGGTGGCGCTGATCGAGCCCAAGCTGCTGCTGGTCGGGCGCAACGGCGTCTGTACCGACGCAATCTCGACGGTCGTGATGGGCTTCGATCCCCAGGCCAAGCGCGACCAGTTCCCCTTCCAGGGCGACAACCACCTGCAACTGCTTTGTTCCGTCGGCGTCGGCACCAACGACCCGGAGCGGATCGAAGTGGCGGGTCTACCGCTCAAAAAAGCGATCCACCCATTTCAGCCTCGTGCGGGTGCGGATGGCTAGTGTGTCATTTCACTTTGACCGGTGCCATGCTCAAGCTTGCCTGAGCATGCCTGCCGCGTGTGTGGGCATGGCCACCCGAGCAGGTCAACGGTAACGCCGTCTCCGCCAGGCCCAGGCCAGAAGGCCAAGCGCCCCCATGCCCAACAGGACGAACGCCGAGGGCTCGGGGACGGCTTCGCCGGAGAAGCTCGACAGATCGTTGGCATCGAAGGTGTCAACCGACGCGTCGGCTAGATGGGCCAGGTAGAACGTAGACAGGGCGCGGCCCTCAACAACGAACTGACCAAGTGACTCGCCGGGCGAGATGGCCAGCGAAGGAGAATCGAACTGGTAGACGCCCGGCGAAACCTCAGAATAGCCACCGAAGTAGCCGGTGGCCTGGAGTAATCCGAACGGATAGCTGATGCCGCCGAAGAACTCCTGCCAGGTCAGCGAGAAGGTACGCGATGGTGTGCCATAATGGACCATGGCGGAGGTCCAGTCCCCCGGCGCCAGATCCTGGAACTTCCACTGGTTGGCCGTGTCGGCCCAATGGCCGTAAGGGAAGTCGTCTGGGCTGAAATCGATTACGAAGGCCACGATATCACCGACTGTGCTGGGGCTCGGGTTCGTCACCGTGTACTCCACCCTCGGGCCTTCCGGATCGTAATCTTCGAACACAGTCGGGACCGACTCGGCCAGCGCCGGTGGGCAGATCCCAACCACGGAGGCCGATGCCAAGAGTGCCATAAACGACGTGCGTTGCATGACGAACCCCCCATTTCTCGGGCGGAATGAGCTTCGATACGCTCCATATTTGCCTAAGATAGCTATTATACCAGGTACTGCGTAAACTGCAACCGTTGCGGCCGATTCTCCGTCGAGATCCGCTCGGCCCAGGGGCCGACTTGTCGGCGCGATGGCGATGGCGGCCGACAGAAACGCCCTGCCGAGGAAGTGGCCAGCCGAGAGCCGATCTGAACATATGTCACTGAACCGGCTGTCCCATCCGGCCGTCCAGATCAGTGGCTCTGACGCCGTCGAGGGCGCCAGAAGTCCGACCTTCACCTGTATCCCGCACAGCACACGGGAAGGACGTACCCGAGCGCGCTACCGCACGATGAACGCGCCCGCCTTCTTCTCGATAAGGATTCCCGCCTCGAACATGTAGTTCGGGTCGCCACGGTCCGCCAGCGTCTGCACGAGCGTCTTCAGATTCGGGGTCGGATGCACCTTCCATTGCCCGTCGCCGATCTTGACGATCACGGGCTTCGACAAGTCGAGCATCTTTCGGCTCAGCAGGACGCGGAGCCGCTTCGCCGGCCCGTCGATGACGATCGTGTTCTTCTTCCCGTCGATGCTCGCGACGATCTCCTTGCTGCCGAGGTCCTCCCAGTCGGCACCGCTGAGGTCGAGCCAGTAGAACTGCCGGCCCCTGTTCCGGGTCAGCCACAAGGCCTTCCCCGATTCGTCGACGCCGGTCCGATCTGCCCGCGTGCTCAGATCCCACACGACTCGTTCGGGCAGCGGATTCCTGGTGTACTTGGAGAGCCACGTGATGGCGTTGGTGTTCTGTTTCTTTGCGGAGGAGTCCTTCTTCTCCAGCCACTGCCCGGGCTTGGCG
>CAZUAM010000796.1:0-2882 GCA_964618095.1 uncultured Planctomycetaceae bacterium
CGTGGCACACGTCAGTAGCGATTTGAGCCGCGTTTCCAGCTTTCTGTCGGATCGTCAATCAAAGTGAGACGGACCACTACCGACTCGACACCCTCCGCAGCCGGCGAACGTACGGCCAGCAGCATTTGTAGGTGTGCAGTGCTGCGCGGGCCAACAGCCGCCGGGAGGCAACCACCAACCGGCCCACGGCATACGTGGCCGGTTTCCATTTGCCATGGGCGTCGCCGGGCGTCATGCAGTCGATCGCCCGACGCTGCGGATCGCCGTAGAACCGCCGAAACAACTGGTACCTCAGGAGTTGGCCCGGGCTGTAGCCGGCGTACTCCAGGTCGTAGCCCACCTTGTACGAATGATAGACCCCTTTGGCACTCAGGCCGTAGGAGAACGCAATCGGGCGTTTGCCGCACTCCAGGAAGGCCAGTTCCAGATCGCCCCACCGGGCCAACTGCTCGGCCTGGCGGGTAAAGAAGGTGAACATCCCGGGGGTTTGTAGGACCGACGTGCCGGCCGCACCCTTCCAACTGCGATCTTCAACTTCAAAACCCCGCCGCATCCAGCCTTCCACCTCCTGCGGCGCAAGCTCTGAGAGCACTCGCAACTGCACGTCGTCTTGCCGGGCCAGCCGCCGGGCGTGCCTGGCCATCTGCTGGCGATGCTTTCTTGACCAGCTCCTCTGGTACGCCTCCCAATCGTGGTCGATCTCGATCCGTCCGAGCTGCGATTGTTCCTGGAAGTGGGCCGTTACCGCCGCGCGAGAGATCGCCGCTTGGAAGGCCTTCCAGCGGGGCGCATCGATGGCCACCTCTTCCAGCCAGAAGAGTTGCCAGGGAAGCTCAACCATCGCCGCCACCAGTGCGTCCAGGGCCGTGTCCACCCGAGCGGTGGCGTCCAACAGCAGGTCGCCACTGGACGACCATTCGTTTGTGGGCATTGCCCCCGCGTCGATGACCCGGCCCACCTTGCGGCGGACCAGCGGCAGCGCGGCGACCCACTGCCCCTGATCCTCCACCGCCAAGGCGTGAAACTCCGCCCGGGGGGCGAACTGCCCGACCCACTGGGCCACCAGTCCGGCGCGGAGCGTCGGCAGCGTCAACTCGCTCCGCCGCCAGAGGTCGTCCCAGGCCGGCGCGGCGGCACGCAGTTGATCGACCGAATCGAGATGGACCAGTCGAGGTCGACTCACCGGGTTTCCTTTCTGCTGCCCAAAGCTGCCACGACGGGGACGCTCATCCCGCTGCGCGCAGCCCCCTTGGGGCCATCGCAGCAGGGGAGTCTATCAACTCTCCGTCAGATTCTGCCGGATGCAAGTCGGTTTCATCCGGCAGGCGGGACGGTCGGTATTTTCGTTGCAACCGTCCTATTATTGAGCCCTGCCTTGCCAACGATCGGGGTGCCAGCGGCAGCTTGTCTGCCGCTGCCCGGGTGCAAGGGCGGACAAGCCGCCCATGGCACCCCAATAGGTCATTATCCGTGCAGGACCCAATAACAAACCGGCGCACGTTGTTGCGGTGCAACCGCCGGGCGGCAATGTGCGGCCCCGGCCACCCGTTACCCGACGCTGGAACTACCGAGTCTGAGCACGAACGACACCTGCTGCCCTCAGCGGATCTTCTCTTCCGGCAGCTCGGTCTTGACGCCCTCGTCGATGGGCATCTTGTCGGGCAGCGCGTCGGTCTCTTTCATCAACCGCGCCAGCTCGGCCTTCAGTCGGGCGACGACCTGGGGGCCGGCCGGATCGTCGATCAGGTTCTTCCTCTCGCCCGGGTCACGCTTCAGGTCGTAGAGCTCGGCCTTGTGCCGGTCGGGCTTGCCGTCGCCGTGGGGATAATGGACGTACTTCCAGCGGTCGGTCCGCACGCCGCGGACGTTGGGCGTGTAGGGGAATTGCTTCTCGTAGTTGTACTCGTAGTACCACGAGGTGCGCCAGCCGCCCCGCTTGCCCGCAACCAGCCGCTTCCAAGACGTCCCGTGGACGTTCTCAAGCGGCCGCGCCCCGCAGATCTCCAGGACGCTGGGGGCCAGGTCGACGTTCAAGACCATCTGGTCGATCACCGTGCCCGGGCGGATCAGCTTCGGATACCGCGCCAGCAGCGGCACGCGGATGCTCGGCTCGTGCATGGTCCGCTTGTCGGTCATGCCGTGCTCGCCCAGGAACATGCCGTTGTCGCCGGCGAAGATCAACAGCGTGTTGTCGAGCCGCCCGGTTTTACGAAGCGTCTGGTAGATCCGCCCCATGCTGTCGTCGACCGACTTGATCGTGGCGGTGTAGGCCCGCACAAACGCGGCAAAATGCTTCACACTCTCGGGCCGGCGGTCGGGAAACTTTTCGCGAAAGCCGTAGATCGGCCCGTAGATGCCGTGCCAGGTGTCCAGCCGTTGCTCGACCCATTTTGGCTTGCCTTCCAACGCAAACGCCGTCGCCGGATACTCGATCTTGATATGGTCGTAGATGTGGGCGTATTGCTTCTCGGGCGTAAACGGTGTGTGCGGTGCCTTGTGGCCGAGGATCAGCAGCAGCGGTTTCTCGTGCCGGCGCTTAAGCCAATCGACCGCCATGTCGGTCACCCGATGCGTATAGTAACCCTCCTTGACCATCCGCCGGCCGTTGACGTTGAAGGTGGTGTCGTAGTATTTCCCCTGCCCCTTGTGGGTGATCCAGTAGTCGAACCCCGGGCGTTTTTCGTCGCTGTCTTCGCCCATGTGCCACTTGCCGATGTAGGCCGTCTCGTAGCCCGACTCCTGGAGCCGGCGAGGAAAGCTGGGCAGATCGGCCGGGTAGTCGGTGAAGTTGTTCACCACGCCGTGGCTGTGGGCGTAAAGCCCCGAGAGGAACGAGGCCCGGCTGGGCGAGCAAGCGCCCGAAGGGCGCGCGCAGCGAGGCG
>CAZUAM010000797.1:0-2878 GCA_964618095.1 uncultured Planctomycetaceae bacterium
CGGGGGATGGTGACTAGATCCACGGCGGCCAGGGCCTGTCCGGCCAGGCCGACCAACAGCAGAGCAACCCAGGACTGGGACTTGTGCATCCGTCGATTCCTTTTTGGCAGGTTGTTTGGTGGTCGTTGAGTACGTGGCGGCGCGTCAGGAATGTCGATCTCCCCCATATCCTAGCATAGGTTTGGCCCGGTCAGGTGGGGGGCGGAGAGCACTTCTGCCCGCCTCGAACCTCTTACCCACCCGGTTAGACGACAATAGGGGCCAAGAAGTTTCCCTGCTGGCCGGGCAGGCCCGGTGCCGCGGCCGGCGCGGCACGGCCCACCCGCCTCGGCCGGGGTATTCAGGCCGCCAGGTCGATCGGGCCGCCCGGGCATTCCAACTGGAACAGGCCGAAAAGCTCTTGCTGGGTGAGTCCCAGATTGCGAGGGGCCTGGTCGCCGGAGAAGATCACCTGGAACAAGTCGCGTTTCTGCCTAAGGATGCGATCGATCCGCTGCTCGATCGTGTCGCGGACGAGGAGGCGGGTTACGGTGACCGGGCCGGGAGTGCCGATGCGGTGGGCGCGGCCGGTTGCCTGGTCCTCGACGGCCGGATTCCACCAGCGATCAAAGAGGAACAGGTAGTTGGCAAACTGGAGGTTCAGGCCCACCCCGCCCGCTCCGTAGGTCATCAACAGGACGTGACTCTGGTGGTCCTCGCGGAACCGCCGGATGACCGCGTCGCGCCGGGAGGCGGGTATCCGGCCGTGGTACTCCAGGGGACCGAAGCGGCGGAGCCGGTGGGCGAGTTGGGTGAGGGTGCCGACCCATTGGCTGAAGACGATCGCCTTGCGACCGCTGCCGGCGATCTCTTCCAGATCGGCCTGGAGCTGTTCGAGCTTCGAGCTTGCCCCGCTGGGCGGGTCGAAGTTGCAGATCTGTTTCAAACGCAACACCAGCTCAAAGACGTGCCGGATCGTGGCCGAAGCGCCCATCTCCGTGAGCCGCAACACACCCTGCTCCTCGGCCAATTGGTAGCTTTCTCGCTGCTGGGGGCTCAGATCCAGCTCGGCGTCGCGGAACAGTTTGGGCGGCAGGTCGCTGAGCACCTGGTCCTTGGTCCGCCGCAACACGTAGTCGCTTACGGTGCGGCCCATTCGCCGGGGCTTTAACGTGGGCGAAAGGAAGCCGGGGGCAAGGAACTCGAAGATCCCCACCAGGTCTTCGGCGCTGTTTTCCACCGGTGTGCCGGTCAATGCCCAGTTGCGCTTGCGGGAAATCGCCCGGGCGACTTGGCTGGTCGTGCCGGCGCGGTTCTTGATCCGCTGCGACTCGTCGAGCACCACCAGGTCGAAATACACGCGGGGGCGGTCTTCGCCGGGGCAGTTTTCCAGAAGCTGGCGGTCGCGGCACAAGAGCTCGTAGTTGGCGATTCGGACCGGCACGTCGGGCAATTGCCACTGCCAGGCACGCTTGGCTTGATCCCCCTCGATGACCAGCAGGGGAACCTCCGGCGCCCAGAGCCCGAACTCCCGCCGCCAGTTGGTCACCAGCGCCTTGGGACAGACGACCAACACGCTCCGCACTTCGCCGCAGCGAAGCAACAGGCGGACGGCCGTAATTGCCTGCATCGTCTTGCCCAGCCCCATCTCGTCGGCCAGGATCGCGGCGTGCCGAGGATACAGAAACGCGATGCCCTCCAACTGGAAGGGGAACGGATCGTGGGGAAACGCGAGCGACCGCTCGGCAAGCAACGATTCCAGCGAGGGCTGCAAGATGTAGTCTAGCCGGTCCTCGAGCTTGATCACGTCGCCAGGCGGTTCGATTCGGGTGAAACCCGCAGGCCCGGCCGCCGTCGCCAGAGTGCCGGAAGACGTCTTCGGGTTGGGGCGGCTTTCCGGGGCGCCGGCAACGTCGGCCGGCTCGGAAAACGCGAAACTCCGCACCTGAACTGCCACCGGTCTGATCGGTACGGAGATCACCCTCGGTGGCCTCTCGGTTGGCCGCACGCTGTGTACCTCCACCATCGCCCGTCGGGAGAGTTCCCGATTCCAGCGAGTCACCAGCGGGTCGGTCAACGACCGGACCGGCTCCAGCCGCAGCTCGACGCTGGTGACGGCCGGCCGTGGCGGCGGATGCCAACTGAAGCCGCCTTCGGAGCCTGTTTCGAACGTGGAGAAACTCACCGCAGCAGCACCCCTTTCAAAGTCGCCCTGGGGATTGACCCGAGTTCAGGCCGCCGGACATGAGAGTGATCGCACTGCCTGTTGGGCTTCTTCGATGGCTTCGCGGACGCGGGCAAACGGCTCGGCCAGGTCGAACGACTCGGGCAAGTGGGCGAGTCGCTCGAGAATCTGCCGGCGATCGCCGTCGGACTGCTCCGGCACGGCCAGACGATTCCGCCCTACCTGGAAGGTCGTCAGACCGGGAACCTCCGGATCATCCGGGCGGATGCGCAGGGATTCTCCGCCTTGATCCGGGGTCGGGCCATCGGCCGGCAGGACCAAGGCCACCGGCAGTGACACGTGCTGGCGGGCCGCCAGGGCGGGCTGCCGGTCGGTGCAGACCAGAGAGGGCTCGATCTTGGCCTTCTCCAGCAGCGTCCGGCCGATCTGCTCGCCGTAGAGAAACGACTCGAGCGTGGGCCCGTAGAGGATCTGTTGAGCCCGATTGGGCTTGATTGGAGCCGTGCAGTGGAACTCGAGTGGGCGTCCGGCCGTGTTCAACAGCAGGTAACCACCGAACAGACCGTACTGCTGGTGCTCCACCACAGTCAAGAATCCCAGGGCAGTTTTCGACTTCGCGTCACGGGGGGGCATCGAGGTCCTCTATCTTATGTAATCCCCTTATATTGTGCATGCTTCCCGAAATCTTTGGAATCAGGTAAGGCTGCCACGTGG
>CAZUAM010000798.1:0-2872 GCA_964618095.1 uncultured Planctomycetaceae bacterium
GCTGCTGGCCACGGTGGGACTGAAGGATCGGATGGATCACGAGCCTTCGCAACTCTCTGGGGGCCAGCAGCAGCGGGTGGCGATTGCACGTGCCTTGGTCAATCGGCCCGTGCTGCTGTTGGCCGACGAGCCCACCGGAAACCTCGACTCGCACACCAGCAAGGAGATCCTCGAGACGTTCGAACGGCTCAACGCCGAGGAAGGCATCACGGTGGTGCTGGTCACCCACAACCCGATGGTGGCCGGCCGGGCTCACCGGTTGATCCATATTTCCGACGGCCTGATCGACGGTGATACCACGCGAACGCCGGGCAGCGCCGATTCGGACGCAAAACCGGCATCGGCCGTCCGCCGCGAGGCGTCCCCTCCGCGGCGTTTTCGCGGCCCCCTGACCCGACTCCGGTTGCTGGGCAGCACCGTCAAGATCGCGGTCCGGGCACTGCGCCGCAACGTCCTGCGCTCTTTCCTGACCACCCTGGGGATCATTATCGGCGTGGCGGCGGTAATCGCCATGATGGAAATCAGCACCGGGGCGTCGTCGGCCATTCACAAGACGATCTCGACCATGGGGGCCAACACCTTGTTGGTGCTGCCGGGGACGGTCCGCACCGGCGGGGTGACGATGGGCAGCGGCACGGCGACTACCCTGACCCCGGAGGACACCGAGGCGATTCTCCGCGAGTGCCCTTCGGTCCGATGCGTGGCCCCGGTGGTCCGCGCCAGCAGTCGCACCCAGGTCGTCTTCGGCAACCGCAATTGGTCACCTCGCTACGTGCTGGGCAGCACGCCGTCGTTTCTGGAGGCCCGCGACTGGACCCAGATGTATCTGGGCGAGCCGTTCACCGAGCAGGACGTCCGCCGCGGCAGCAAGGTCTGCCTGATCGGACAAACGGTTGTCGAAGAGCTGTTCGGCGGCCGCTCACCGGTCGGCGAGGAAGTCCGCATCAGCAATCAACCGTTCAAGGTGATCGGCGTGCTCAGCCGCAAGGGCGCCAACCTGATGGGACGCGATCAGGACGACATCCTGCTGGCCCCCTGGACCACGATCAAGTACCGGATCGTGGGCAGCCGCCTGGCAGCCTCGGGCAGCGGGAGCGGAAGCTCGGGGCGAGCGGGGAATTCCAACTACCCCTACCACTGCGATCCTCCCCAATTGTATCCCGTTCGCTCCGCCGTGCAGCAAGTCAATACGCCGCAGCCGATCCGGATTGCCAACGTCAATCAAATCCTGGCTCAGGCCGGATCGACCGCAACGGTTTCTCTCGCCATGGAAGAGATTCGCCAACTGCTGGCCGCGCGGCACGGCATCGAGCCGGGGGAAGAAGGCGATTTTCGCATCCGGGATCTGGCCGAGGTCTCCAAGGCTCTCAACACAACGATTCGCCTGCTCTCGGGCCTGTTGCTTTCGGTGGCCCTGATTTCGCTGGTCGTGGGCGGCGTGGGCATCATGAACATCATGCTGGTCTCCGTAACCGAGCGCACCCGCGAGATCGGCTTGCGGATGGCCCTGGGCGCCAGCCCCAAGGACATCCTCCGCCAGTTCCTGGTCGAGGGGATCACCCTCTGTTTGCTCGGTGGGTTCATGGGGATCGTGGTCGGCCGCGGCTCGTCGCTGCTGGTCGGCCGCTTGTTGGGATGGCCCACCGAGCCTTCGCTGTTGGCCGCGCTGGCAGCCGTGACCGTATCGGTCACCGTCGGCTTGACCTTCGGCTACTATCCCGCCTTGAAGGCCTCCCGTCTCGATCCCATCGAGGCACTGCGTTACGAGTAGGTCTTCAGGCAGCCTTTCCTGAAGGGCCCCGGCCGATTCCGGCTATGACGGTTGATCGGGTTGTACGACGGAAGCCGGAATTGATCGACCTGTCTCGGCGAATTCGACGAAGATCACGTTCGACGGGGTTGTGCCGGCAGTGCGCGCATGGCAGCTTCGGGAACGGATTCGCAAGATCACGGATGTTCAACATGTTCCGTGCCGGATCAGCTTTGGGAATCCCCACGTGGGCAAAGGCGGTCTGCGGCGTCTCCTCCCTCTGGATCCTCGTGCTGGCCGGGGCGGCCCTGGCCGAGGAAGCCGCTACCGGAAAGGGCCGGACGACAATCGGCATCCGAACCGCCCAAGTACCCCGATACTCCGCACGGCAGAGTCCCAGACCTTGGGAGAAGTCGACCGACCAGATCGGACTCGATATTCAACCTCCACCCGGCCGCTTGCCGGCCGATTCTTCCGCCGACCTGTTGCCTGCTGCGTCCCGAGAGCCGGTGCCCGCCAAGCCCACGCGCGGTTGGGGGTACATCGCACTGAACTGGGTGCCGTCCGAGATTGTCCATCAACCGTTGTATTTTGACGACCAACCGCTGGAGCGGTACGGGCAGACCGTCTGTCCTGCGGTTCAGCCGGTTCTGTCGGGGGCCCGCTTTTTCGGGACCTTTCCGATCATGCCCTATAAGATCGGCCTCGACCGAACGCACGACCAGGTATCGACCGCCGGCTACGTTCGGGCCGGCCGGTGCGCCCCGCCGATCTGCGAGCGGATTCCCTTGGAGCTCGACGCCTCGCTATTCGAATCCGGCGCCTGGGTCGGATTCATTTTTCTGCTTCCGTGATCTTCTCGTTCGGCCCCGGCACGAACCCGAACATCTTCTCTTCGTCCCCCACGTCCGGCGGCCAGCTTGAGCTATCACCAATACGACGCCCTCGGCTCGACCGACGCCTTCACTGGGGTCACAGCTTGAACAGTGATTAGGGGAAGGGGCGGGTCGCCCCGGGTGAGCAATCACCTGGGGCGACCCGCCCCTCTCCCTCTCTTCTGCGCAATCTTGCCCGACGGGGGCGAGGTCCGGTTTGAGCGGGGCATGGAAGCAGTCTGTGGCC
>CAZUAM010000799.1:0-2870 GCA_964618095.1 uncultured Planctomycetaceae bacterium
ACGATCCGGAAGTTCCTCCGTGACGTTCTCGGCGTGACGGTCTCTCGCGGCTACCTTCGCAAGCTGATCGCCAAGGTGACCGACTCGCTGGACGCCGCGTACGAAGAACTCTTGTCGATGTTGCCCGGCGAAGACGTCGTCAACGTCGACGAGACGGGCCACAAGGAGAAGGGGCGTCGCCTCTGGGCCTGGTGCTTCCGCGCCGAATTGTACACGCTCTTTCGGATCGACGAGTCGCGCGGCAGCCAGGTGATCATCGATACGCTGGGCGAGGAGTTCGACGGCGTGCTGGGGTGCGACTACTTCAGCGCGTACCGTAAGTACATGGACACGTTCGACGTGCGGGTTCAGTTCTGCATCGCCCATCTGATTCGCGACGTGAAGTTCCTTTTGACGCTGTCGGATGTGCGGACGCGGAATTATGGCAAGCGTGTTCGCGATGCGATCCGTCAGATGTTCGCCGTGATCCATCGTGGCGACGAGTTGAAGCCGGCCACGTTTGCGAGTCGGCTTGCGGCGGCGCGCGAGTTGGTGATGGCCAAGGCCACGAAGTACGTTCCGCCGTCGCGAGAAGCGCAAAACATGGCCAAGCGTTTCCGCGAGCGAGGCCACGCCTACTTCGAGTTCATCACCACGCCGAACGTCGAGCCCACGAACAACCTTGCGGAACAGGCGATTCGGTTTGTGGTGATTGATCGTCGGATCACGCAAGGAACGCGCGGCGAGTCGGGCCGTCGCTGGTGCGAACGGATCTGGACGGCGCTGGCGACCTGTGCCCGTACGGGCCGCGACGTTCTCGCTTTCCTTCATCAAAGTCTCCTCGCCCACTTGCGCGGCGAGCCGCCCCCGTCTCTTCTGGAACCGGCCTGCCCCTAATCGAGATCGCCCCGCCGTAACAACCGCGGACATGCGGTTTTCCCGTGAACGGTTACAGTTTGTCAAACCCACTCTCATGCCACCCTTGTAGTGAGATTGCTCGTAAAAGGGGCTCATCTCCTCCATCACGTCGCTCGGGCAGAAAAACGCGGGGATCGTCCGGTCGACGATGCCGCTCGCCCGCACCGTGGACGCGGGGATGCCTCCGTCGTCATAGACGGAGGCATGCTGCAGGTAGGGAAGCAACGACGCCAGCCAACTCCAGGCCCGGGTCTCCGGGCCGTTCCAAGGACCCCATTGGTCCCAATTATCAAAGAAGTTGTAGCCGTGGTCGCTGTACCGATTGTAGACAATCACCTGGTGCGAGGACTCGAAGTTGCTGGCGGCAATCGCGATCTGTTTGAGATTACTATTACACTGGGCGCGTCGGGCTGCTTCCCGCGCGGCCTGAACCGCCGGCAGGAGCAGCGCGATCAGGATTCCGATGATCGCGATGACAACTAAGAGTTCTATCAGAGTGAACGCCGCTCGAGGCCTCGTTGCCCTGTCCATGACTGCTCCTCCCCGAGACGAATCTCGCCGACAGTCCTCAAAATGGCTGCGCACAAAGGCAACCTGCTCGCGGCCGTGTCGCCGCGTTGCTGAGTGCCGTGAACGCCCAAAGCACCAACGGCAAGGGCGTTGCCGGTCGCGCCGCCCTAACGTGTCAACGCCAGGTCGTAGGTTCCTTCTGGCGCGTTTTCCTCCACGACCTTTTCGAAGGGCGTGGTTGTTGTGCTGTTGTACCGGCGGTCGATCAACGACCGCGGGAGTCCGCCATGGCCACCGCGGCTGCGATCAATCGGCTCATTGACGAAAACGGCTACTTTGTAACGACCCGGCGGTGCGCCCTCTCGCCCGTGCAAGTGGAGACGATAGCTTCCGTCCGCCGCGATCGTCCCGGTCGGTTGCTTTTGGGACTCGGAATCGCCGGTGGGCCGAAAGGACACCGTCCCGTTCGACACCGGTTTTCCGTCCAGCGTGACCTTCCCGGCGACCGGGATCAGTCTCTCCTCCGTGTCGCCGCATCCCGGCAAGCCCACCAGCAGCCCGCCGACGATCAGCAGGCCGCGGATGATCCGCATCGAAATCTCGTCCATGGCTTTACTGGCTCCTCGCTCAACGGAACTTGCGGCGGATCAGCCCCACGCAGACCAGCGCGCAGGCCAGCAGCACGAGAGTCGAGGGCTCGGGGATGACCGTAATTCCGGCGTCGTCGATCCAGATCTGCCCGTCGCGCAGGGCCACACCGAGGTCGACCGTGTAGCTCACGCCGTCGCCGTCGTCGGAAAACGGATCGGCAAAGGGGAACAACTCTGACGGGCTGCCGGGATCCGTGTAGTCGTTCACCAGGGCAGTGGATTCCGTTTCCCCGAGGGTGTCGTTGCGGACGCCGACGGCAAAAAACAAAGTCGTCGAAATCGACATCCACCTTGAACTCAAGCACCTCGCCGGGCGTGTAGCTGGCAAACGTCTCCCAGTGCTGGTTTGCGTTGTCGCCCTTCTGGTCACTCACCAGGACTTGGATGTCGGAAGCATCGAGTTGAACGAAGATTGGGCTATTGCCTGCCACCGTGTCCGCACCAAGGTAAGGCCCGCCCCGCGCGTCGCCGCCCAAGCTGTTCGCCAGGCCCTTGGTCAGGTAGGTAAGGGTGAGTTCCGGCAGCGCGGTGCCGTCGGCGACGGCCGTGATTGCCTCCGGCTTCCCCACGTCGTTGGCGTCGAAAAAGCTTGGCTGACTCTCCTCAGCGCGGAGGTAGTAGAGCGACTGCGAACCGGACAGCGGCGTGTTGGTCGACACGTCCGCTTGGCCATGGGTGGTATTGGAATAGCCGGAGGTGAGCCACCCCTCCTGCCCAGCAAGGATTCCAACCGTGTAAGGGGGATCCTCGAAATCAAAAAATCAAAAGATGCCTGCAAGGGCGCCGCTTCCGTGCTGCTGCAGGCCAGCGCCA
>CAZUAM010000800.1:0-2869 GCA_964618095.1 uncultured Planctomycetaceae bacterium
CTCGGAGCCCTCCCCGAGCCCGAATTCACCCACGAATTCTGGTGAGGAGGCAAATTGCGATTGGTTTCCCGTTCGTCAAAATCGGTTGCATCAGCAATCGCCTGACGCGTCGCGGCAACGAGTTGCTTGGGTGGGACCTCCAGTCTGAATCGCGATTCGAGTTGCCGGAGGATGCCGCGATCAGCCCGCGCGAATTCCATCATGACATCGACAAGCTCTGCTTTGGTACGCTTGGCCAGCGCCTTTCGCAGCCAGTCCGTGGACACGGTGGTCTTGGGAACTTTTGCCAGTTTCTTCGATCTTCGTTTTGGCACGATCCAGGATCCCTTCAGTACCCCATTTCTACGTGGGCCACGGTGAAACCATACCCTTGGTGGTCGGGAACGTATCGGGAGACAACCCCTGCACCAGGTAGGGGCGCATCGCGCGGTGTCTGCCTTTGAGCCGGACTTCCGCGAGGACTTCACACTTGAAAACGTGCTTGACGAGTTGATAGGTGCGCGGCCCGATGACGATCTGTCCCGGTTCGGCGACGTCCGACTCCAGGCGGCTGGCCACGTTGACGGAGTCGCCGACGACCGTGTAATCCTTGCGGGTGGGCGAGCCGAGGTCTCCCGCCACAGCGGTTCCGGAGTTGATGCCAACCCGCATCTGTAGCAGTTGGCCGTGCGACTGAGTTGTATTGAATTCGTCGAGAAACTGTTGCATCAACAGCGCGGCGCGGACGGCCCGCTCGGCGTGGTCGGCTTGGGCCAGGGGGGCCCCGAAGACGGCCATCACGGCATCGCCCATGTACTTGTCCAGCGTCCCGTCGTGGAGGAAAACGGCTTGGGTGAGTTGCTCGAAGGCGCCGTTGAGCAGGTGAGCGACTTCGCTGGGTTTCATGCCTTCGGCCATCGAGGTGAACCCGCAGAGGTCCGCGAAAAGCACGGTGACGACGCGTTCCTCAGTCAGGGTTTTTCCCTCCAGGGCGTTGGTGGCGGTCACGATTTGTTCGACGACGCTGGGTGAGCTGTACCGGGCCAAGCGGGCGCGGATGGCCCGTTCGCGGTCGACTTCGTCCCGCAACTTTCCCTGTTCGAGAGCGACTGCGGTGAGCGCACCCAGGGCGATCAGCAACTCAAGATCGCTGGCAACAAAGGGGTTTTCGGACCGGCGCGTGTCGATGTAGATCAGTCCTTTCACCTGCCCGGCATGATACAGCGGAGCACACATGGCGGCCCGGATCCGCATCATCTCGATGCTTTCGGCTTGGGCAAACCGGCCATCGGACGGCGCATCGGCGACGAGGATCGCTTGCTTGGCGCGGACCACCTCGCGGGCAATGCTGGTGCTGATAGCGAGCGACTCGCCGCGGGCGAGCCCCTTGGTCCGGGTGGCCTTGGGCGTGATTGTCTCTGCCGCCGCGTCGCAGAGGCAGATGAAGCCCCGCTCGGCGGGGAGGTTTCGCAGCGCCAGGTCGACTACCCTATCCAGCATGTCGTCGAGGTCGCCGACGCTCAGCAAGGCGTCGCCGAGCTGCCGAAACAGGCCAATCACCGAGATCCCGGTCCGCGAAGGTTGCCTCTGGGGGCCGTTGCAGGGTGCAGACGGCGGGGGCCCGTGCGCCCGCGCTTCGTCGGCGACTACGTGATCCGGCCCGGCCGGATCAACGGGCGAAGCCACGCCGGTCGCCGATTGCTCGAAGTCTTCGACGTTCACGGTCAAGCTAACGTTGGCTTCGTCGAGATCATCGTCGAAGGGAAGACGATCCGCCTGGGGAAAGGGGGCTGCCGCGAAATGGAAGGTGACGGTTACCGAAGCCATCTCCAGCGGGCCGGGAGTGATCTGATCCCCGTCGGCAAGCCGCTGGCTGGTCACGGGCCGGCGGTTGACGAAGGTCCCGTTGCAGCTTCCCAGGTCCCGAATCAGCCACCCGTCGTTGTCACGTTGAATCACGGCGTGCCGGCGTGACACGTCCGCATGGGGAAGCATCAGATCGCATTCCGCAGCGCGGCCGATCAGCACTTGCGGTTGGTTGAATTCGACCGTGGTTGACTCACCGCCAAGAGCATAGGTGAGTCGGAAAGTGTTTGGCTCAGGCGTGTTCAAATGCAGCACCCCTTCGGGCTGTTCGGCCATCGCCAGCCGGATGATCGACCGGAACGGAACCCACCTGAGTTTAGTTGCCCGTGCCGAGAAGTCAATGGGCGGAGGGCCCCGTTGGGCCCGGTCCATTCTGAAACGACAGTCTTGCGTTGATTGAGGACTCTCCGAAGTGGGGAGAGCCGCCCCGTTCCCAGGTCAAGCATCCTCGGGCAGGTGCCGGGAGCCTTCTTGCACGGGCACTCCGCTCCGCACTGGAGTTGTTCGCGGAGAGCGTGGGATAAAAAGTGCAGTACGAAGAGCGACGAGGCCCCAAGGGTCCGCAGGCTGAGCGGGCCAGCAGGGCGGGTGGATTGCCAGAACCGGCTGGACCAGACAATGGGCAATCACGGCCGTACTCCGAAGTGGAGATTGCGGTCCTCACGTCTCGCCCCATGTACGAGACCTACGGTGGGATCAAGGGGAATCGTGCGGTGGATCCCGGACGGCGTGCGGATCCTGGAAGGCGGAAAACCCGCGCATTTCCGGGAGGTCCCGGCCGGCTGCTTCGAGACGCGGCCGGAGGGTGGCTCTGCCTTCGCCTCGCTGCAAGACCCTCCCGCAGCAGTCCACGCAGCCTGGACGGATTCCCCCCAGGAGGGTGTGCCGTTCGGATCCGTCGGAGCCGGTCTCTTCCCCGGACCCCTTGGCTCGACTCTCTTTCACCGCCCCCGGGATCAGATTGGAGTCCAACAAGGGGTCGTCCGTCACAGGGCACGTCTGGGCTGAGGAAAAACTCGCCTCC
>CAZUAM010000801.1:0-1816 GCA_964618095.1 uncultured Planctomycetaceae bacterium
GACGCCGCGACGGAGCGCCCCGACGATTCGAGCCGCAGGGATCGTGCCGCCTGAGACTCAGCGGCAATCCGCGGGGCCTGCCTGCCGGGGTACTGGGCATCAGCGATTCGGACTTGTGCTGCGGGCCGAAGAGGCTGCTTAGGACCGACCGCAGAATAAGTTCCGGAAAGTATTCATCACGCTCCGCGTGATGAGCCCAAAGGCAACGGTTTGCTCCGCGTTGCGGGGCCCCATCACGCGGAGCGTGACGGCGACAACTGGCGGAAATCGGGAAGTTGCTTTTCGGCTCGCCCTTACACGAGTTTCCCGGCACTTCTGCGCGCGGCCCCGCACGATGCTGGGGGTTTGCCAGGGCCCGATAGTAGGGTATAGTCAAGCGGGCTGGCGTGCGGTATTCTACTCAGATCAACGGGCGCTATCTGTGGAGGGCCAATCGTGGCAGAGCCAGCGACCTTTCCCGAACAACGGTTTCTCCGCGCCGTGTTTCCCGACGAGTTTTCTGAGCAGTGTCTGGCGGCCCTTCCTGAGCCGCACGCCGAGGAGGTCTTGCAGGAGTTGCGATCGCAAATCGACGCAGCTCTGGATACCTTGTCTTATCGCGAGCGGGGGATTATGGAGATGCGGTACGGGCTGGGGGACGGCCAGGCTTACACACTGGCCGAGTCCGGTTATGTCTTTCGGCTGACCCGGGAGCGCATCCGCCAGCTTCAGGCCAGATCCTTGGAAAAACTCCGCGAGCGCGCAGTGAATCTCCAGAGCTTTGTAAACGGCCTGAATTCCCGCAGCGGCCTGAATAATCCCCATCGGACCCGGAATTGAAGCATCGCCAGAACCGGCCCGGCGCAGTGTGGACCTTGAAGCCAGGCCAGGCTGTATGGGTCATACTGGGCTGGCTTCCTGATGGAAACGTCTTGCGACGGCCTCCCACGGAGGGTATATTGAAGGGGCGGAATCACGATCGAAATCCTGCATTTGCCTGTCTCCGCGATGTCCGACTTGCCAGACACGGCCCTCTTTCCGTTACCGTTGGTCGCGTTTGAGCAGTACATGTTCACGGATGATCATCCCGATTATCCGGCCAATTTCTTCCTGCGGCTGAGTTTTGCGGGAATCTTCGATCGGCCTACCCTTCATGCCGCCGTGGATACTGCGCTGCGGCGCCATCCTCTGTTGCGGGCCTTGGTGCACGCGTCGGAAAAAGAACGGTTCGAGTGGGTGGCGGCGGAGCATCCGGGACCCTTGATTACCTGGAAGGCCGACGCCGGCCTGTGCACCTCCGCGTCCGGTCCCCGCATCGATCTGCGTCGCGAGACCGGTTTGCGAATCTTCATTAGCCAGCAGGAAAACCAGACCGAGATGCTGTTGCAGTTTCATCACGCCTGCTGCGACGGGTTCGGGGCCGTGCGATTCTTGGAGGACCTCCTGGCGGCGTATCACAATGCGATTGCCGAGGACTCGCAGAAGATCTCTTTGCCTCCGCTGGATCCTGGGCGCCTGCGGGTCCGGGGCAAGTTCGGCATGAATCCGCTCAAGTACCTGCTTCGGGCGCACAAGGAGTTGGCAGGGGCCCTGGGACTGGTCGAGTATTTGGCCCTTCGTCCCGTGCCTTTGGCCCCGCAGGAAAGTAGATCGTCGGCCGAGATCGCCGGCGGCGAGTTCCCGGCCAGCTCCGTTCACACCTTCAGTGTTCCGGAGACGGAGAAGTTGCGCCGGGCGACGAAGCAGATGGGCTGCACCTTCAACGATCTGCTGCTGCGAGATCTGTTTCTGGCGCTTCGTGAGTGGATGTCGCAACGTGATCCGCACAACCAGGCCG
>CAZUAM010000801.1:1826-2867 GCA_964618095.1 uncultured Planctomycetaceae bacterium
CCAGGCCGGCTGGCTTCGGATCATGATTCCTGTCAATCTGCGCTCGCCGGCCGACGCCGTGATGCCGGCGGCCAACGTGGTCGGCATGGTGTTTAATGATCGCAGGCTGCATAAGCTCTCATCGCCGGGGCGCTTGATGAGCATCCTGCGGATGGAAATGAAAGTCTGCAAGCGGTGGCGGCTGGGACTGAGCATGGTCCACGTGCTCGGCCTGGCCCGCAGGTTTCGCGGGGGTTTGCAGCGGCTCCTGCCGGCGGACCGTTGTGTGGCCACGTCGGTGCTGAGTAATCTCGGCGATCTGGCGGATGAGACGGTCCTTCCCCGCCGCGACGGGCGGATTGTGGCGGCCAACATGACCTTGGAAAGGGTGGAGTTGCTGCCGCCGCTGCGCCCCATGACCCAAGCCTCGTTCGGCGCCGTTTCCTATGCCGGGCGGCTGACGGTCAGTCTGGTCTACGACCCCCACCACTTCAGCCGGGAGGGCGGCTGCCAACTGCTCGGCGGCTTCGTGCGGCGAATCCAAGGCTCGCTGAATGAGGCGGAGTAGATCGCGTTTCCTGATTCGGGGAGTTCCCCAATCTTCAGCCTCCGGCAGCCGGCTCGACGGAGTTCGCCCAATTCACGCCGGGCCCGCCCCCGCGTGGCCGCGGAGGCTAAACGCTCCCTCCCCGGAATCGTGCAACTCGATTCAGGCCCGCTTTGCCCGACCGGCGGCTGGGTTCAAAGAATTTGCCCAAACGCGTGGCCAGCATGGCGGGCAGAAGAACCAGATCGCCCACCAAGGCCGCCCCCAGCAAGATGAACATCAGCAGCCCGAACTGCGAAACCGGCTGGAATGAGCTCAGTGCGAATACCAGTAATCCCAGCCCGGCGATCAGCGTGGTTTGGGTCATCGCCGGGGCGCAGCGCTGATAGGCTTCGACGATAGACTGCTGTCGGGCTAGCCCCTGCTTCAGGCCGCGCCTGAGCCAAGTCAGAAAGTGCAGGGTGTCGTCCACGGCAATCCCCAGGGCCACGCTGGCGGTCATCATCGCGCCCACG
>CAZUAM010000802.1:0-2862 GCA_964618095.1 uncultured Planctomycetaceae bacterium
CGGTCGCGACCGCCGGTCGCGGGTTCAAGGCGGGGGGCGACCGCCGGTCGCGGGTCGATGGGCCTGACACAGCTCTTTCAGCCACAGGACGTTCTCCGGCGGTGTCTCGTACGGCAGGGCCCCCGTCCCCAGACAGACGTTCTCCCTGCCGGCCGTCAGACGCACAATACGAGCGAACTCGGCGCGGAGTTCGTCCCGCGTGCCGCGGACCATCACCTCTGCCGAGGTGTTCACGCGGACCCGCACGTCGGTGCGGTCCCAGATCTTCTTCATAAACGCCTCCTGGTCGGTCTCGATGGGACAGATGACCGCTCCGGTGCCGGTCTCCAGGATCGCCTCCAGGATCGGCGTGGTATCGCCGCCGATAATACAGGGCACCCGGTGGCCGGCGATCTGTGAGGTGCGGTTGATGATGCTGCGAAGCGCGGGCAGCTCGACGCTGCGGAACATTTCGGGGGAGAGCAGCGGCGGGGCCGCAGCCGATTCGAAGAAGGCCGTCTTGAGCCCGTGGCGGCAAATCGCCTCGCAGAAGGCCGCCTGTCCTTCCACCAGGTGTTCCAGGGTCGCGGCCGTCGCGGCCGGCTCGCTGAGCACCTCGCACAGCAACGTCTCGAAGCCCACCAGGTTGCTGGCGATCGAAAACGGTCCACTCAGCGGCACGCGGACGTCGGCCGCGGGGAACCGCCGGGCAAGCCGGCCGGCCACCTCGATGACGATCGGGACCCGCCCCGCCGTGGCCGGATCGAACGGCTCGAGCTCGGCCAATTCGTGCACCGAGGCGCAGACGGGGCTGCCTATGGCGGGGATCCCGGTGCCGTGGGGTTGCCGGATCACCCCACCATAAGCTTCGGCTTCCAGGTTGTAGATATCGATGCCCACCACCACCGGCGCATGACCATAGCGCCGAAAGGCCTCGGCATGCGCTTCAAACAACAGGTCGGCATCCCGCGATACGTCCCATGGCGTCCGGCCGATCAGGAACGCCGCGTGTTCATAGACAGAAGGGGAAAAATCCATGGGCGAGGAGGTTCAGTCAGCATGCGTTGAGTTTGCCGTTTGCCGATCGGGCTTGTCCGAATCGCCTGCAATTGGGCAGAACTCCAGGAGAGGGAACGGTCTGCACGAGTGGCGCGGCCGCGTCCACCGTCGCTGGAGGGGCGAGAGACAGGCGGGCCGTCAGCCGGGGTTGACGATACACGTGTTGTTGTTATACTGCACACCTTCGGAGCTTACCTGTGCCGCACAGATGCTACGATCACACGGCTGATGCGATCGCAACCAGTGCGATCCAGCTTTTCACGACCTCGTTTTTTCAGGAGGATCTGCGATGCTCGCCAAGCTGATTTTCGCACAACAAGATTTTAACTTCGATTTCGGACAACAACCCGACGTGGCGGCGGAGGGGCTGCTTGCCGGGCTGTTGGTTGGGATGCTGATAGCATTGGCTATCGTCTTGGCGATTAGCATCGTCATTTGTTATCTTGTCTATAGCTGTTTCCAGCGGATTCCTGCTCAACACCGGCAAATGGAACCGTGGCAGGTCTGGTTGTTGCTGATTCCAGTGTTCAACCTCGTCTGGAACTTCTTCGTGTATCCGAAACTCGCCAAATCTTACCAGAGCTACTTTGCCGAACAGGGGCGAACCGACGTGGGCGACTGCGGGGAGAAGATCGGATTGTGGTACGCGATTTGCGCGGCCGTATGTATCATCCCTTGCGTAAACTATGTCGCCGGGCCCGCCGCTCTGGTCCTGTGGATCATTTTCATCGTCAAGGCCCTGGGGCTCAAGGCCCAGATTCCGGAGCAGACGATGTAGGCCGGCATCCGGCGGCTCGACGGGGAGGGCGGCACGATTGAAGCTGGGGCAGAATAGGATCACCTGCTGTCCCGATCACTTTGCGCCACGCCTGCTGCCGATGACGATCCGGTTTCTCTGCCCATCCGGCCACAGCTTGAGTGTGCCCGATAGCTGGGCGGGCCGGGAGGTCCGCTGCGCGGCCTGCAAGAAGACTGTGTATGTGCCGGAACGCTCCGAGGGCAAACCGTCGGGGAAGGCGGCCCCGGCCGGGTCGCCGGAGTTGCCGCCGGGGCTTCCCGCTTCTGAGGCCGGCCCCACTGAGGGAGACCAAGATTCCAAGGACCGTTCCCGGCCGCCGCCGCTGAAGTCTGCTGACCAACCGCAACCGGATCCTTCTGAGTCGGGCCAGGGCTCCGAGAAACGTCCTGTGCCGCCGCCCTTGCCGGCGAAGCAAGAGCGGATCGAGCCGGCACCGCCGGAGCCGGCCCCCGCGGACACCAAGCAGAGCCCGATCCGTCGCAAGGGATTTCCCGGACGACCGAGACTGATGCCGCCGGACGTCTACCGGCCGGATGAGGGCAACGTGGCCACGGTCAGGTGGCTGGCGTTGATTCTGGGTCTGGTGGTGGCCTTCAGCGTCTCCCCGGTCTTTTACTCGATGCACCTGAATCCGGCGACGGCCCCCGACTGGGCCCGCGTGGTCCTGCTGGTGGCCGCGGTCCAGGCGGTCTACATTGCCTGGATGCTCAACGCACCGGATTGGGCCAGCGTTTGGGTGGTGATGCTGGTGTTTGCCGCGGCGTCGGCGATGTACGCGGTGGCCACGGCCGTGGCCGTCGCCACACCGCTGGAGAATCCCATCTGGCTGGACATGGGTGAGGTCCGCACCTCGGCCGGGGCCTGGTGCGGATCGGTGTTGTTGGCCACGTCGTTGGCCACCTATCTCTGCGGTCGCACCGCCACCAGATGGCGCCGCACGTTCGAGCTGGAGACGGCCGGCAAAAGAATGATGGCCTCCTCACCAGAATTCGTGGGTGAATTCGGGCTCGGGGAGGGCTCCGAGT
>CAZUAM010000803.1:0-2852 GCA_964618095.1 uncultured Planctomycetaceae bacterium
GGAACTTCGTTTTGCTCAGCAAGGGTCGAAGCGCCGCGGAAGTCGCCAGGGCGTTCCGGGCGAGCAGGCGCAAGAACACCCCTGCCGAGGCGGACTGGGCTTGCAGGAACGACCCGATTCCCGCGCCCGACGTCGACCGGGCACTCAAGCAACTGCGCCAGACGAAGATCCTGGTCGTCGGCGGTGGCTGGGGCGGCGATCAATTTCGCAAAGCTGCCGAGCAGGTGGTGGGTCTGAAGTTCGTGCCCATTTCGTTCAAAGAGCTGGCCGGGACCTACGACGAGGTCGACCAGGATGCGGCCCAAGCGGTTGCCCAGCGCTGGATCGAGGCGGCCAAGGAACTCGTCGAACCCAGCCGCGAGGACGTCCGGAAGTCCGGCGCCATGTACCTGGCCATGAAGCAGTTGGGCGACAAGCACGCTGCCCGCGGAATCAGTATCAACTGCTTGGGCGGGTTCTACGGCGGTCACATGGAAGCCTATCCGTGCCTGGGTTTCAGCCAGTTGAACAACGACGGACTGGTCGGCGGCTGCGAGGCCGACCAGATGTCGGCGCTGACCATGGCAACCATGGGCGCGCTGGTCGGACGGCCGGGCTTCATCTCCGACCCGGTGATCGACACCTCCAAGAACCTGATCATCTATGCCCACTGTGTGGCCATGACCAAGCCGTTCGGATCTGACGGGGCGTCGTGTCCCTACCGCATCCGCACCCACTCCGAAGACCGCAAGGGGGCCTCGATCCAGGCGTTGCTGCCCGAGGGCTACATGAGCACGACCCTCGAAATCAATCCGGTTACCAAGCAGGTACTCGTCCACCGGGCCAAGACGGCCGGCAATAACGACAGCGACATGGCGTGCCGGACCAAGCTCCAAGCGGTCGTCAAGGGCGATATCGAGAAGCTTACCGAGAATTGGCGCATGGGCTGGCACCGGGTAACCTTCTACGGCGATCTGAAGGAGCCGGTTGAGCAGATCAGCAAGGCCCTGGGCTTGAAAATGATCGAGGAAGCGTAGTATGTGCAGTGCCGAGGAAACCACGCGGGATTCGACTCGCGGCTCGCCGTGAACCCAACTCTTTCCCCGATCTGATCCCACGACCGTCTCAGCCGTGCTCCAGATTAGGCGGTTGACCCAGGACAACACGGCTGATACAGCCGTGGCACGCCTGCCAATAATCCAGGTTCTTCCGGCAGTTTCTATCTTGCTCTATTGTAGACAAGGCACGTGATCAAGTGACCGCGGTGATGCCGTGCAGTTGGCAGAATGCACGGAGTCGGTTCCCGTAGTCGCCGTAGAAGATAATCTGATGCATCCCCTTCACGTCACATACGTCGTCTACCTCGTTGATGGTCATCTCGACGTTCGTGCGGCAACCCGCCGGCATCTTCGGGTAGCATCTCACCACCTTCCCCGTGTAGATCAGCATCTGCGGTGTTTCTCCTGAGAGGTATTGGGCCATGGTGAGTTCTTGTCCCGGTGGAAAAAGGACCTGGGGAACGCACCCCCAGCCGGCTTCATTATGGCTTCTCAAGATGTACGGCTCAGAACGTGCCTGGACGCCGTTCATCTTGGAGGCACTAGTGCAATGGGCGCCGAAAAAGTGGTTCTCCTCCGTATCCATCGAGGCGTTCTGCTGAAACCCCGGTCTGTCGAAGAGCTGCTGCACCAGCATCATGGTCAGGGTCGCGCTGAGGTCGGATTGACAACCGGCAGCGATGCCTTCGTCCCTCAAACTCATGAATCCCATACAAGGCGGGGCGTGCTTGTGCGGTTTTTGAAGTCCCGGCAAGCAGTTCATCATCACCGCATCGGCCCTCTCGCTCTTCAAGATCCCCTTGAGGACAAAATAGGTCTTCGCGGCGTCCACAATATCGGCTTCCGAAGGTTCCACCACTTCTTTGGCGTTCTTCAGATACGCCTGGGCGAGCCCCTTCACTGCGCCCGTAGTTTCCATGCGCCTGAATTCGTCGATGAACCGCGCCAGCGGGACGCTCCGCACCCGGGTTCCCAGATGAGGTACAGTCGCTTCTTTAACCTCTGATCCCGTGACGTTCACGATGCGACTTTCTTTCATTCGGCGCGCCGTCTTCACCATCCTCATGCCGTATTCAACGGCAGCAAGGTTATCCGGCGAATTGATCAGATACACGCCCGATCTTCGGTGCAACTGATTAATGTGGCCCACCAGCAGAATGCCCAGCGTTGCGAGTGCCACGGTGGGGATTCCCACCTCCTCAACGATACGGGTGACGCGTCCCCAGTGCCCTTTCTTGAAGGGAATCAGGAGCAAGCCGTCGGGCTTCGATTGTTTAACCTCATTGATGAAGCTCGTCACGCTCTGATTCTCATCGAGAGGTTTTTCGTCCATCAGGATGCGCATGTCCAGCTTTCGCTCGATTCCTTTAATCTTTTCCATATACGCCCTTTGATGTCTTTCAGGCTCAAAGCTGGATCCCGGCCAACTCCAGTATCCCGCTTTTCTGAGGGATTCTGAGGGGGGATAAACAAATGCCCCCCGCACCACGGCGGTTCCTTTTTTCACCGCAGTGGCCTTGCCGGCGACCATCGAGCTACCGGAGAGAAATGCAATCGTTCCCGCCGTGGCCCCCACCGTCTGTAGGAACTCACGCCGGCCACAACCACACGAGCCTTGTTCTGGATGTGAGTGCTTCATTTCCGTTTCTCCTTACTGCAAGGGTTTGCCGTCGTTTCCTCGGCAGGGAATCGCTCTTATCCGCCGCAGCCACGAGATTTGCGGCTCGGCTCTACTCGCCCGATTGGGGACCGTCCCCAAAGGCGCAACGGTGTTTAGCGGCCGCCGGTACGGCGGCCTGAGCGTTGCGCGACCCA
>CAZUAM010000804.1:0-2813 GCA_964618095.1 uncultured Planctomycetaceae bacterium
CCCTTTTTCGCTGGAATTCAAGGCTGCTAGCATTGCCAGCTTTTCACTTTGAGTATATGGCGAACTGGCCAAGAAATTCGCGGGCACAGCCGGCCCTGATGCACAACCGCGGACTCGTCGCGCGACCGTGGCGGAAAGATCTGATTCCCGGGGGCTGCGAGACGGGTGATAGCCTCACCACGTCGAGGACAGCCGACCCTGCATGGTCGCGGTGGATTCCTGGCAGGTGCTTAACGAGTTGCGTTGAGCATCGTACCTTCCAAGGGTATCATGGCAGTGCGCACTCCAAGGATGACACAGCAACCATCGACTTGGCAGGTTTCGCCGATCGTACCGAGCTGGAGAAGAACGAGAGCGGAGCAAAGCAGGCGGCCACGCGATCCATCTTGGTGAATTGTGCGGGGGTGCGGACGCCGCTGCCCGAAGACCAGGAAAAGAGCCATGGAACACCCCGAAACGTCAAGCTACCCTTCCCAACCCGGAATGAGCCGCCGAAAACTCCTGGGCGTCACCGGTGCCGCGGCGGGCCTACTGGCCGGGACGCGTTGTCTTGCGTCGACGGGGTCGCCGTGTGGGCAGCGAGTGCTCCAATCCGGCGATCGCGTGGAGTTGGCTGCCAGCCCTGAGGAAATCATCGAGAAAGCCTATCAGATGGGCTACAAATACGAGAAGACGCACGGCGGGTGCGCCCGATGCACCGTAGCGACACTTCAGGATGCCCTGCCGTTTGTCGCCGTCGACGAAGGGCTGTTCCGCGGCGCAACATGCCTGGATGGCGGAGCCACGCCCGTCTCCGAGCAGAACTGTGGCGCGTTCACCGGGGCGGGCATGACAATGGTTACGCATGCGGTAGCCGCCGCGACGAGACGTTCCAGGGCAGTGCAAAGCTCGCCCATAAGCTCCTACACCAAGTGTATCACCGCTTCGCGAAGAAATATGGCACCGTGCTCTGCCGGGCTGTCCGCAAGGGTGCAGAAGGCGATTGCCCGGAGGTCGTGAGCCAAGCGGCGAGATGGGTGGCCGAGGTCCTGCTTGCTGAGTTCTCCGGCTATGAGCCGTCCCAAGAGGAACCCGACGCGAAGCAGGAGAAGCCGCAAACGCCGCCCGCCGAAGGTGACGTCGCGCAATCACGCTCGGAAGGAGAACTCTGAACTCGCGGCGGCCGCCGGCATCCATTAGCCATGGAATGTGGCACGGAATCCATGGTACGGCATGGAATTCTGTGTGAAATATAGAGCAGTGAGCAGGTCAGGGTTCGCTCAGGTTGAAGACGGAAGTGCTGCATTTCAAAGGACTTGTGGTAAGCAGCCTCGCCAATCCCGGTCCGCAGCGTCAAGGTCTTCGGAACCGAAAGTCGACTAACCGCGCGGGGTATTCGGAGAGCTTACCCCGTAGATAGAATCCGAAAGCTCTTGTCCCGTGCAAGCCAAAGATCGCGGACAAATCGCGGACGGAATTGGGAACTCAAGCTCAGCTTGAAGCAAACGCAAGACAAACGTGCTGAGTAAGTATTCGCCCAACCCGTTAAAATAAGCGTTTGACTGCCGATTCCACCCGACAGTGGCATGAAGATAGATCCGATGACGTAGACTGCGTCAACAGTTTGCGAAAGCGTGGCAAGAACGGGCCCTTTTACGAGACGCGCAAAACGGGTTGGGCGAATGCTTACCGTGCTGATGACATAAGTCATTGCCGTAAAGTGGTTTGCTGTGCGAATCCAACGTGAATCAAATCGCGATGCCAATAGGCTCACTAGGTTCAAAATCCAGTGTCCTTCGGGACGTGTGGGTTCAACTCCCACCTCCGGTACTCGCTTCCACCAAAGGAGTTACGCCAGCTCGCCCAAGCCGTTTTCCTCACCACCCCGGTGATCTATTGCGTTGTTTTTGCGTTGTTGGGGGCGCCTTGTCAAACACTGCACTCACGGCCGAAAGGAGTTGATGCGATGCCAAACGACGACGACAGGAATCCGCCACCGCCGCCACCGCCACCGCCGGACTACGATACAGAGCGCCGCGCGGATGAGCCGATCGTGCCTGAGAGGACAACCTCGGAGCCATCAGAGACCGAAAGCGATCGGTAGCAGGCAGGCCACGCCAGCGCAGATCAGGATTCCGGCGACCGCCAGCCGCGCGGCTCTCCAGTTGTTGACCACGCGCATGCCCTCGACCGTTTTGTGGAGCGATGCGCTCAGCCAAGCCTCCGGATTCGAGGCCTGCGCGATGCCGGCCAGCACATCCCGAATACGCGCGTGCACTGGGCAATCCAAAGGGCGACGTGACCAAAGCACAACGAACATCGAGAGAACAAACCAACAGAAGGCGACCCGGACGGACCAACCCGCTTGAAGCTTGAAGGCTGCGACGGCGGCGATCAGGATCGTGGCCAAGACCCCGCCCGTGCGAAGTAGTTGATCAGCCAAGGCATTCATGTCGTTCGAGGTTGCGACGCTATCCGCGTAGCGAGCCTTTGCGTGGTCCCAAACCAACGCACCGGGCACGCCAGAGTCATCAGCCCGGTAGCCGGCCACCCATGCGTTCTCGCGTTGAAAAGCGGGGTCTTTTCGAGGGTTCGGCGGGCCGAGCATGGAGCGTAGCCAGTTGACAGGGCTCAGCACCCGGTCGACAAGCCTCAGCAGCCAGTCCACAAGCCTCAGCACCCAGTCGACGAGTCTCACGAGATTTCCCTTTCGTTCAAGCTCTGCGGCGAAAGATTACTCCACCCCGGGGGGGTACTCCTTCACACCATTCTGCCTTAGCCCAACTTCCACAGTTGTCTTCGCAAATGCCTTGTTTTCTAGGCTCGGTCCGCAA
>CAZUAM010000805.1:0-2811 GCA_964618095.1 uncultured Planctomycetaceae bacterium
GCTCACCGAGATCGACAACGTCACCTGGACGCCCAAGTCGGGCCGGAACCGCCTGGCGTCCGGCGGTTGATCACCCTGGTGCTGCAACAGCTTTTGCAGCACCGTCCCTTCGGGGAACGGTGGCCGGCCCGAGAGCATGTAGAAAAACGTGCAACCAAGCGAGTAGATGTCGCTGCGGACGTCGGCGTTTCGGGGATCGCGGGCCTGTTCGGGGGCAATGTAGTCGAACGTGCCCAGGGTGACGCCGCTGGCCGTCAGGTCGGCGGCCGAGCGGTCCAGCCGTCTGAGCCGAGCCAGGCCCATGTCGATCACCTTCACTTGGCCCTCCGGCGTGATCAACAAGTTCGACGGCTTGATGTCGCGATGCACCACGTTGCGGGCGTCTGCATGGGCCAACGCCTCGGCAACCTGGAGGGTATAGCTGACCGCCTCGGCCAGCGGCAGCGGGCCCTTCCGCTCGACCAGAGCGCGGATGTTGACCCCTTCGATGAACTCGAAAACGATGTAGTGCAGGCCCCGGTCCTCGCCCACGTGATAGACCCGCGCGATGTTGTCGTGATCGAGCCGGGCAGCCGACTGGGCTTCGTTCCGAAACCGCAACAGGGTTTCTTCGTCGGCGGCCTGGTCGGGGGAGAGGATTTTCAGGGCCACGGCTCGCTGAAGTCGGGTATCCACGCCGCGGAACACCCGCCCCATCCCCCCGCCTCCCACGTACTGCACCAATTCAAAGTGTTCCAGCCGGTCGCCCGGCAAGATCTTCCCCTCCAAGATTCGACAGGCCGAATCGGAGAGCTGGGCAGCGGACATGGGGGGCCGATGCGAGATCACCGTGGGCTGATCGTCCCGGGCCGGCCTGGCCCGGTTCTCGGCAGGCAGTTTCCCCGAATCCCCGGGGACCGGAGATGGCTTGGATGTTCGGCTGCTGGAGGCGATATCACTCATCAATTACTGGCGGTCCGCCGCGGTGGTGAGCCTGACGGGCTCACGTGTTTTTCCCTGTCAACAGAAGAGTTGTACCACGGAAGCGCAATTCCACTAACACGAAAACTGCGCGCGAATGCCCAGCGGAAGAGATCTACTTCTAACGCACCACTATATTCTACTCACTATGACTGGTAACGTCAATTCGCTGGGTTTACCACTTTTTCGCGGATGACTCCCCCGGAATTAAGGAACACATTGTCCGTCGGTCGGGTCTCAACATTGCCCCCCGGACCACCAGAGCAACCCAGGTTCTATTCTCTTGGTCCGGCCGGTTCTATTCCTCTCTGCCGACAGTCAGGTCGCCATTCTGGATTATCTGACCGGCGAGGGCCGGAAGGCGGCGGCCCAGTTCTCTGTTTATATGAGTATTTGACGCGGCTGGCTGGCGGAAGTTCATTTCCGTACGCGAAAAATCTGGCTGGGGGCGTACACTGGCTCCGTGAAACTCGCTCAACGAAGATTGGGCATTCTTCCGCCCGTACACGACCCAACACGGGAGGGTCGGTTTACGGCGTCGCCGTTTCCATCCCCGCGCTGCCGGGCGGGGCTGTTTTTTCCAGGTCAAGGCGACTTTTTTCATCAAGCCTTTTTCATCAAGCCGAGAATCTGGCGTTGTTCCTGGCCAACCTCCGGATAGGGCTGTCTATCTGGCGGCCGCCAGAGGCCGGCTCAGACACCGGACCCGCTGCTCGTTGCTTCACCCCGCCGGGCCATCTATAATGGGGCCCGGAGTCTGTCACTATGGGCATCTTCCCCATTTTTCCCAGAAACACCGCATTGAGGTACTATGCCATGAGGAACCTGATCGACCGTCGCGACTTCCTGAGAACGACCGGTGCCTTGGGTGCCGGGATCGGACTGACGGGCCTGGGGGGTTCGAGACTGCTCGCGGCCCCACTCGCCAAGGGAGCCCCCAACGCCGAGAAGCTCGGTTGGCGACTCGGCTGCCAGGCCTACAGCTTCAACCGGTTCACCTTCAGTGAGGCCGTCGAGAAAGTCGCCTCGCTGGGGCTTCACTACGTGGAGATGTACCCCAGCCAGAAGCTGGCCTCCAAGCAGCCCGATGTCGTGACCAACGAGTCGATGTTGCCAGAGATTCGAAACCGACTCAAGAAGAATCTGCGCCGCGCCGGCGTCAAGCTGGTCTGCTACGGCGTCTGCGGGCTTTCCCAGGACGAGGCCACCAGCCGAAAGACGTTCGCCTTCGCCAAGGACATGGGCATCGAGACGATTGTCTCCGAACCTTCTCTCGACGCATTTGACACCATCGAGAAGCTCTGCGAGGAGTACTCGATCAACGTGGCGTTGCACAACCACCCCAAGCCGTCGAGGTACTGGGATCCGGACATCGTGCTGAAGGCCTGCAAGGGCCGCAGCAAGCGAATCGGGGCCTGCGCCGACACGGGCCACTGGATGCGCTCGGAGCTGAATCCCATCGAGTGCCTCAAGAAGCTCGAGGGGCGGATCATCTCCTTCCACTTCAAGGACCTGAACAAATATGGCCAGGGGGCCCACGATGTGCCCTGGGGAACGGGAGAGGGAGACGTCAAGGGGATGCTCACCGAGATCCGCCGCCAGGGGTTCAAGGGTGTCTTCTCGATCGAGTACGAGCACAACTGGCTGAAGTCGTTGCCGGAGATAGCCGAGTCGGTCAAGTACTTCGACAAGGTGGCCGCCGAGTTGGCCGGCAAGAAGAGTTGAGGCCGTCGGGCCTCCCTCGTGGAGTCGCCCCGTTTAGTGCAAAGCCCAGCCTGGTAAGGCAGGGCTTTATCAATACAACGACCCGACAGAAAGCTAGAAACTGTGTTCCACCGCCCAGTAGGGCGA
>CAZUAM010000806.1:0-2794 GCA_964618095.1 uncultured Planctomycetaceae bacterium
GGCGCGGCCGCGGTGGTGATGACCCTCCAGGTATCGTTGGGATTTCTCTTGGGCACCCTCCTGCGAAGCCCGCTGCTGGCCGTGGTGGTCCTGGTCTTCATCTGGTACCCGATCAACCTGATCCTGCAACCCTTCTCGTTGGAGGAGTTTTCTCCGATCAGCCTGAACCGGGCCCTGCCCACACTGCTGCGGCAGCCCTGGCACCGGGTGGAAGACGAGCCGCAAGAGGCCGCCACCGACCAGGCGCTGGAGCCGTGGCTTCGCCAGACGGCTCACTTTCTGGAAACCCTATCGGCCGTGCCTGAGGAACCGGTACCGCAGGAGCCCACCTACTTCGACAATCGCAACCCCGACGACTTCTCGTTGACCCGGGTGGTCTTGGGATACGGCATCCCCACCCTAGCCGCCGTCGCCTTGGCGACGCTGTGCTTCTGCTGGCGCGATTTGTGACGCCTCGGACGATAAGCATCGTGGCCGCCATCACCGGCCTTGTGCCGGTGGAGCGGTGATTGGCCACTACCGACGTCCCCAATAAAGAGACCGTCTCACCTATTTCCAGCCGCTGCTCCCCACCTCCGGGTGGATTTCCCCGGTTTTTCGCCGTGGCTCGGGGAATAGGGCAAGATCTGCTTGACTGGGCCGAATATCTCTCCAAACTAAGGACATAGTGCGCGCGGACCGTAGGCATTCATCCAACCCGTCCGGCGCGTCCTCGTTCCCACGCTCCGCGTGGGAACGCACCGCTGGGACGGTTTGCGTTGCCGAAGCCGAACCTCCGCTCGGATAACCGGTTACGTTGCTGCAAGGACACAAAACGCCCGGGAGGTCCGTTACGACGCAGAGCGTCGTAACGAGGTTGTAGACGGGTTGGCTGAATGCCGACGGACACCCTCACGTAAGCCGTTTGATGCCGACCTTTTGCGGTCTTCCGATGATGCCTTGGTCTGCCCAGCACGGTACACGCCTGCCCGGCTGCCGAGTCGCCGCGTTGGTGGCCGTCACCCTGGGGACCCTCCTCTGCCGGGCCCCAGTTTCGCCCGCCGCCGAGCGCGATCCACAGGCGACCGAGCGGCTGGGCATGGCGATCCGGGTCGAACTGCCGATCACCGACCGGACGACCCGCCGCGTGCAGCACTTTGTCGACCAGGCCCTGGAAAAGGCCCACCGAGAACAGAAACGCCCGGTCTTGATCTTCGAGTTTCACGTCCCCCAGGACCAGGAGAAGTTCGCCGGGCAGACCGAGTTCAGCGACGCCCTGAAATTGGCCCGTCTGCTGACCAGCGAAAAACTCGCCTCGGAGCAGACGGTGGCCTACGTGCCCAGATCGCTTCCGGGACACGCGGTGCTGGTGGCCATGGCCTGTGAAGACATCCTCATGCCCGGCGAGGCCCAACTCGGCCCCGTGGGCGGCGAGCCCGGGGCGATTGGAAAAACCGAGCGGATCGCCTACGCCGAAATCGCCGGTCGTCGCATGACGGTTCCCACCGAGGTGGCCTTGTGGCTGCTCGACCCCTCGCGGGAGGTGCTGGTGGTGCAGACCGAGACCGGCCGCGAGTGCCTCACCGCCGAGCAACTCGAAAAGCTGAGAAAAACGGAGCGAACCATCCTTTCCCAGCAGCCCTTGCGAGAGTGGGTCGAGGGCCAGCCGGGACAACTCACCGGCGACGAGGCCTGGCGGCTGGACGTCGTCAGCTACAAGCCCGCCACCCGACAGGACGTGCCCAAGTTGCTGGAACTGCCGCCGGAAGCCATCAACGAGGACCCCTCGCTGGTCCAGGAGTGGCGGGCGATCCAGGTAAGCCTCAAAGGCCGCATTCAATCCGGCATGGTCTCCCAGACCATCCGACTGATCAAGGATCAGATCCGCCTGGGAGAAAAGAATTTCGTTTGTGTTTGGATCGACAGCCCGGGCGGATCGCTGACCGACAGTAACCGCTTGGCCGATTTCCTGGCCAATGACCTCGACCCGGGCAAGATCCGCACGGTGGCCTACGTTCCCCAGGAGGCCCGGGCCGACGCGGCCCTGATCGCCTTGGCCTGTGACCAGTTGGTAATGCACCCGCAGGCGGAGTTGGGCGGGGAAAGCGACTACACGCTCTCCGCGGAAGACGTCGAGTCCGCCAAGCAGGGCATCCGCGACCCGAACGGCCCCTGGAAATCCCGGTCCTGGTCCTTGATCGCCGCCATGATCGATCCCAACTTGGCGGTGTTCCCCTGCCGGCGCGCGGGCGAAGTCGGCGGCGAAGTAAGGTACTTGACCGAAAAAGAAACCAAGAAACTCGACACAGAGAAATGGACCGTCGGCAAGGAAATCACCCGGCCGGGCGAACCGCTGTCAGTCGGCGCCGAACAGGCAATCCAGTATCACCTGGCCAACCTCACCGCCGAAAACCTCGACGAACTCAGGCAGCACTATGACCTGGACGATCTGACGGTCTTGGAGCCCGGTTGGGCCGACCTGGTGATCGAAGTCTTGAAGACGCCCGGCGTGGACGCCTTTCTGCTGATGATCGCCTTCCTGGCCCTCTACTTCGAGCTGCACGTCCCGGGGATCGGCATCGGCGGGTTTGTGGCCATCGTGTGCTTCCTGTTGTTCTTCTGGATCAAGTTCGACGGCGAGACGGCCACCTTGCTGGAGGTGATCCTGTTCCTGGCCGGGATCGCCTGCCTGTTACTGGAGATCTTCGTGCTGCCGGGGTTCGGCATCTTCGGCCTCGGCGGCGGATGCCTGGTGCTGGTCTCCCTGATCCTGGCCAGCCAGACCTACGTCCTGCCCCAAAACATCGGCGAGCTA
>CAZUAM010000807.1:0-2787 GCA_964618095.1 uncultured Planctomycetaceae bacterium
ATTCATCATTTCCTTCAGTTTTCCCTCATCCAGCTCGAGTTGCCGGCTCATTAGGGTTGCCAGCCGGTCGCTGTGCGTAACGACAACGAGCATCATCTGCTCTTGCTTTTGCAGATCCAACAGTAACTTGGCGATCCGCGCGGCGGTGGTGCGGTCGAGGTTGCCGGTGGGCTCATCGGCCAAGAGCAGGTCGGGCTGGTTGATCAGGGCCCGGGCCAGGGCCACCCGCTGCCGCTCGCCCCCGGAGAGTTCCGCCGGGCGGTACTCCAGCCGTTCCTGAAGACCGACGCGATCGAGCAGCATGCCCGCCCGCCGGACGGCTTCGGAGCTGGTTGGGCCGGCGGGCATGGTGGGCACCAGGACGTTCTCCAGGACCGAGCACTGGGGCAGCAGGTGATGGTCCTGGAAGACGAATCCGATCCGGCGGTTTCGGAAGGCAGCCAGGCGGGGCTCATCCAGTTCGGCCGGGTCCTGGCCGTCGAGCACCACCCGACCGCCGCTGGGTGGTTCCAGGGCCCCGATGATGTTCAGCAGGGTGCTCTTGCCCGACCCGCTGGGGCCGACAATCGCTACGTTCTGACCCTCTCCAAGCTCAAATGAGACCTCCCGCAGCACCACCAGCGGCTCAGCACGGGTGGGGAAGTGTTTGCTGACGTTCTCAACCAGCAATCTTGTCATCGTCAGGCGAATCCTTCGGCACGTTCCCCGCAGCGTATCAGATCGCCACGGCAGCGATCAACCCTCCGGCGTGGCCAGCAGGGCCAGCGTACCCAGACCATAGAACGTATACTCCACGTCCACCGCGTGGTCGAAGGCGCCGGCACGGAAGCCGCCGCGGGGTTGTTCCAGCGACTTGACGAACCGCAACACGGCCGCCGTGTCGATCGCCGAGACGGCGTCTACACCGGCCAGCGCGATCAGGCCCGTGAACGTACTCAGTAGATCGGCCAGGGGGATCCGCGGGTTGGCCCGCAGGCCCCCTTCTTGGTTTTGCATCCCGGCAAGGAACTCGGCTGCTGCTCTGCGGGTCGGCTCGTCCAGGGAGTCGAGCATCTGGAGCAGGCCAATGGCCGCGGCGGTGGGGTTGGTGCCGCTGTGGCGCACGGCGCCGATTTCGACGAACCCGCCGTCTTCACGTCGCCGGGAACGGACCATCTCGGCCATTTGTTCGGCCTCGTCCAACGGGGCACCGACCATCTGTTTGCAGGCGGCCACCAGGAACGTGTGGTAGGTGCTGCCCTGGCCACCGCGGGGGGTCTTGGCATAACCGCCGTCGCCGCGGCGAAAACGTTCGACGAATTCGATCAGGCTTTGCCGCCGGTTGCGGCCGGCCTCGGCAAACACATCGACGCCGGTGGCCACCTCCACCAGCACCGCCGCGGTGACCAGCGAGAGGAAATCGATGCTGGGCAACTGCTGCTCCAACCGCTGCTTGAGGAAGCCGGCCGCCCGGGCGGACACCGGCTCGTCAAGCTCGCCCAAGATGGCCAACGCTCGCAGCGCAAAGCTGGTGTAGTACAGGTCGCTCGGTCCTTGGCGGGCGGAGAATCCGCCGTCGGCGTTTTGCGCATCGGTCAAGTAGGCGACGTGTCGTGCGCGCATCTCCTCCGGCAACCGGCCGGCGCCGGCGGCCAAACGCAGCATCAGGTTTCCCAGATAAGAGGACATGGATCATTGATGGCAAAATGGGCCCCCGTGCCGGCGCCCGCTATTGACCCTCAGGAAAGTAATGTCCGCCTGGTTCCCAAGCTGGAGCTTGGGAACCGCCATTGTCCGGCCACCCCCCGCCACTTGGTTCCCAAGCCGGAGCTTGGGAACCAGGAAAAACAGGGCCGCCGTGCCGGCGGCCGCTAAACGGCGATCTGCCTACTGCCTGCTGCCTACTGCATACTGCATACTCTCCTATACAACTCAATCGTCCGGCGGGCCATCACTTCCGCATTGTACCTCTGGTGGACCGCCTGTTGAGCCCGGCGACCGCACTCGGCCGCCAGAGCGGTGTCCTGGATCAGCCGCTTCAGCGCCGCCGCCAGGGCAACCGGATCGCCCGGTTCACACAACAGCCCGCCCTTGGTGTCTTCGATCAACTCGGGAAACGTGCCGTGGGCGGGCAACACCACCGGTACCCCGTTGGCCCAGGCTTCCAGAACCGAAAGTCCCTTGCTTTCGCGGTAAACGGTGGGCACGCTCATGACGTCCAGCGACTGCAGGAAGGCGATCTTCGCCGCCCGATCCAGCTCACCGGCGTATTGGAAGCGGTCGGCCAGGCCGCCATCGGCCAGCCGCTTCCGGATCTGCCGAAGATACGGCCGGTCGGCCTTGTCCAGGTAGCCGGCCGCGTGCAGGTGTACCGGCGGCAGTTGGGGATCCTCGGCGAGCAACCTCAGGGCCTCGGCCAGCAGGTGCAGGCCTTTCTCCGGGCAGACCCGCGCCAGGTAGCCGATCGTGACGGGGTGTCCTCTTGGCGGTCCGGAAAAGGGGACAGTCCCCTTGGCCAAGGGGGACAGTCCCCTTTTCCTCGTGCCGTGCCCCTCCAGATTCAGTCCGGGCGGGATCACGTGGATCCGCCGGCGCGGCACCGCAAGGTACTCGCTCATGAAGTCGGCGTAATAACGGTTCATGGCCACCAGGGCGGCCGGGTCGGCGGATCGTTCGCGCAACACGGCCCGGGCTTCGCCGTAGTGCGGCTCGGGGAGCTTCTCCAGAAAGGCGTCCTCCCCGGAAAGCGTACACACCACCGGCACGTTCAGCCGCCGGGTAAGCTGCCGGGCCAGGCCGACCAGGATC
>CAZUAM010000808.1:0-2776 GCA_964618095.1 uncultured Planctomycetaceae bacterium
AAGTCCGCAAAGTCGGCGACGGCGTCCAGCTTGGCGAGCTTCTGTTTGCGCGTGCCCTCGATGCGCGTGTAGTGAACCTTTGCCGGTTTGTCTTTCTCCGGCTTGCGGTAGCAGACGGCGATGGCGATGGCCACTGGCGTCTGAATGGCGAACACGTTCTCGCTTTTGCGCGTGCCGCGGCCTTCCCCGCCTAAGTCGATGATCCAGATTTCATCGCACAGCCGGCGCATGTGTTCGCGCATACCGACAAAGGCGTCGCCGTCCATATAGGACGATGCGCTGATGTAAGACACCACGCCGGGACCGGTCGCGGTCGTGTGCTCGAAGACCTTCCACAACCCCCAGCGCCAGAAGTAAACGTACAGGTTGTACAGGTTCTTCACGTCTCCGCCGTGTCCCGCGTCGATGGCCGGCTTGAGGAAGTCTCGGAAGATGGCGGCGTTGCGGTTGCCATCGTCGGACCATCGGACCCATCCGCCGGTTCGGGCGCGGCTAGCTGGGTCGGTGGCGTCGGCTGCCGGGTGGCGGTCGTACGGCGGGTTGCCAAGACACACGAGAACCGGAACGCTCTGCTTGACGTTGGTCGCTCTCTTGTGCTGCTCGGCCATTTGACGTTGCGCCCAGCCCATCACGCGCTGCGGCGGCTGAGCGTGGGGGGACTCGAGCGTGTCCGTCAGATAGACGCCCGGGCCATCTTTCGGGAGCGTGGCCCTACGGTCCATCAGGGCCCGGCTGACCCGCAACTGGGCCACTGCGTACGGGCCGGCCATGATCTCGAAACCGAAGATGTTCTGGCCCATTTGCGTGGCGTGGCCGCGAACAGCGCCTTCACCCTGCTCCTCCGCAATCCGCCGCGTCCCATGATCGATCACGCCCAGCAGGTAGGTACCGGTGCCGACAGCGGGGTCCAATGTGATGACAGTGCGTTCAGCAAACCCCATCGGCTGGTTAAGCCGTTCCACCAGCAGCCGGTCGATCAAGCGCACCTGCGCACGCACGACTTCGACCGGCGTGTAGTACGCACCCGCGTCCTTGCGCAACTTGCGGTCATAAGCCGCCAGGAAGTCTTCGTAAAAGTAAAGCCACGGGTCGGGCTTCCCATTTCCACTCAGTGCATCTTGGGAGACATGGTCGATGACGCGTTGCAGGGGGCGCAGCGATGGGTCAATCTCCGTCTGTACCTGCGGGTCCGTCATTTGCTGAAGCGCCCGCGACAGCAAAGCGTGCTCGGCTGCCAGTTTTTGAACCGAATCGTGCAAGTCCATCGTCTTTGCCCCTTCGGACCGCGCCAGGAGCAATGCGAAAGTCACCGTCTGGGCGTAGGCATCAGCAAACCGATCGTCGTCCGCATCCGGGAAGAGCAGTTGGCGCCACTCCCCGGCTAGTTGCACCAGCGGCGAATCGCGATCTTTCAGTGCGTCGGTCACATCATGTCGCAGCCCCCGACATAGTGGGGCGAGCAGTTTGGCAAGTGTCTGTGCGTCCTTTACTTCGGGCAGTTCCCAGGCCAGGAACCTCGTCAGCAACGACTTGAGCGGCTCCACGTCAGCCAGCTTAACCGCGGACTTTCCAGACTGGGCTATGTCCCCCGACAACCGCACCAGACCATGAACACGCTTTCCATCGCGGTAGAGACCCCACTCGTTCCCGTCGCTATAGATGATGTTGGGTTGTGACTTGAACCTCTCCCACTGCTTGCGGTCGTGACCCCTATAGCGGTTCGGGTCCGCCCCCTTCCCCGGTTCCTTCAGTTCGATATACCCGGAAAAAGCGTCGTTGACCACCACTGCATAGTCCGCCCTGCCGAGCCGGCCCGGCAGTTGGGATTCCCCCTTGGCCACGATCCTCCGTCCGAGCGCGCGGCCAATGTCCGACAGAAAGATCTCCAGCGGGCCGCGCAATTGATCTTCCGGTTCGCCCAGTGCGAGCGCTTTGAATTTCGACGTGACGCTGTCCGCAAACCGCCTTAGCGCCTCGTAAATCTGCTGATTGGTATCAGTCATCGGAACTGTCCACTTCGGATACGCTTGAGCCAACTCCGGACTCATTATGCAGGCGGCCCGCGAACCCCACAAGCCCGCACCACCCCTCGTGTGTGCCAGAGGGAGTCATCGAGCCACTCGCCCGACCAGCATACGCTCCTCTCCCTTCGCCCCTCAACCCTCAACTCTCAACCCTCAACTCTCAACCCAGCCCATCCCCAGGGGGTGGCCAAAAGACTTCCTTGAGACCGGCCCACCGGCTCTGCTACCCTGAACTGCGTTCTGGCGGACTCCCGAAGACCAATCGGGACCCAATGGCCGGCACGTGTGGCCGAAGAAAGCGTAACTCCGACGGCAGCAGGCGGTCTTGGATCTCCGGCACCCCACAGGGTACCAACTCCTTGCCCACCTCCCCAAGGTCGGGCAAAAAGACCGGACGTGAGAAGACCGACCTGAACGGTAAGGCCGACGGCCGCTATACCGGCACCCGTAAGTCCAGGCGCTAGAAGACCGGCCTGGTTTCTTTCGGGGATCAATCTGCATTCTGCATTCTGCACTCTGCATTCTGCACTCTGCATTCTGCATTCTGCATTCTGCACCCGCCCCAGGAAGCCCTGGTCACACGCACTCAGGCGGTGACTGACGCGACGGCCGGTTTGGCTTCGCCGACCCGAGACAGGGTCGAACCACGGCGAAGCGGATGGCATGGGCAGCGGCTCGCGGTAGGTCCGCAGCGCCCGGACTGGGCTGAGGAAAAACTCTAAGTCGGTGCAGGTTGTATTGTTGCGCGTTTG
>CAZUAM010000809.1:0-2765 GCA_964618095.1 uncultured Planctomycetaceae bacterium
GTCCAGCCCATGTTTATACCAATTTTCTCGCCACGGCAGTTAACGGCGCAGGGTGCAGGTGCTCGTAAGGCCCCCAGCCCGATCCGCGAACGCGGCCGGCACCGGTTGCCGCGTCGATCCCCGAGTGCCCGGCAAAAACCACCTTCGCCCGCGTCCAGCAGTCGCCGTAGGCGGTCTGCTCGTCCTCGCCGAAGCTCACCTTGGGAAAGGACCGGTTGACGTTGGCCAACTCTTCGTCGCCAAGCATCAGTCCGGCAAAGACGATCGGCAACTTCCGCCCGCTGCCGTGTCCGCCCCAGCCGGTCCAGCCGGGATGGCCAGAACGGACCATGCCGCCTAAGTCGATGCCCACCTGGACGAAGTTCACCAGCAGCGGCTCCTTCTGCTGCGGCTCTAGGTCGGTGCACAGCAGCAGTGCGGAAATGCCGACCACCCGGCCGTACTCCAGGCCGTATTGCGGCATGTTTTCCACCGGCTCCTCGAACCCGAAGAAGCACGTTCCCACCCAGGGCCGCTGCGTGAACCGAATGTACTGCTCGATCTTCGGGATGCTCTCGGTCGCGGCGGCCGTCGGCAGCAGCTCGCGCTTCAGATCCCGGGCAAGGTAGATCCTCTGCCGCCGGTCGCAGAATGCCGGCCGAAAGGCGTCCGGCGGCTGCGGCCCGGCCACGCACGTCAGGACCGCGGCGGTGCGGATCGGGCTGCTGTCGTCCACGCCTCGCTCGATCTTGTTGCGCAACTGGGCGGCCAGTATCAGGTTCTTCGGCATGCTGATCGTCGAGACCAGCGAATCGCCGGGCTTGATCGTCAGCGGCAGCCTCTGGATCAGCGACGGGTCGAACCAGTTTCGCACTCCGCTGTCGTAGGCCACCTTCATCTCGGCCGGCGGATTGAGCATCAACCCGTTGCGGACGCGATGCTCCGGCCTCCGCTCCTTGTCCATGCGGTCCAGCTCGCGCCGCGGAATCTCGTCGCCGTAAAGCGGCTTCGGCTCGATCGCCGTGACGGTCACCGGCCCGACGACGTACCAGTCGCCGCCGATGAACTGCCCGACGCGGGCCGGCTTATGAAACGTCCAGGTGATGCCGTGCTGCGACACACTCTCCCGCAGCGGCAACTCGTCGAGCTTCGGCGTCGCCGGGGCGTTTTCATTAGTGTAAACGATGACCGGCCGACTTGTGGTCATCTCTGCGGCAACGGCTTTCTCATCGTACGGATTGGCTTCGACCACGGGGGCAACCATCACCGGGCCACCCAGCGTGACGGACACGTCGGCCGCCCAGATGGTCTGCCCCTTGCCCTTGCCGTCGTCGCCCCAGATGGCTAGGGTGTTAAAACCCTTCAGGCCCACCTTGCGGGAGTCGACGGCAGTCAGCTCCTTGTCGTTGTGGAAGACCTGGAGGCCCACCTCGGGATCGAAGTCGAAGGTCCACTTGTGCCAGCCGGCCGGCGCACGCTTCACACCGAGCCAGAACAACTGGTCGTGCCAACTTCTGCCGTCGCAGGCGGTGGCGGTGTAGCCTTCCCAGCCGCCAAGATAGCTGGCGTAAAGGATGCCGGCGGCCAGGACCTTCCCGTCGCTCTGGACCAGGCCCCATCGCGGGCCGACACGATGGGCCTTCACGTCCTCGGGCGTGGTGCCGTCGTCGCAGACCCAAATCTCGACCTTGCCCGACTCGTCCCGCTCGCGGAGCCTTAACAGGGCCTTGCCGCCCGGGCCGACCTTCAGCGCCCCGCCCTTGCCCTGGCGGGCTTTCGTCACGTCGATGGTCACGTCGCCGGTGACCGTCCAGCCGGCCAGGGCTTCGTTGCCGTCAAACGTGACCTTCTTGGCTTGCTGGCAGGCACACGGCGTGGCGGCGGGCTTCTCCTGGCTCCAGGAGGGGCGCGACGGGCCCACGACGGCTGCGACCAACAAACCGAGCACCGATACCTGTTTCAACATGAGTCTCTCCTTTCAAATACCCCTTCAAGGCCCAATGCACGCCGGACAACCACCGGCAGCGACGCACCAATGAGCCTACCCGCGGCGGTCTCGAAAAGCAAGAGAAGCCCTGAAGAGACCACGAACGGCTTTTCGCTTGCTTGGCGTACGATCCAGGGGAAAAGGCAGATAGGCACAGTGGTTGTGTCGGTGCTGCCGCGACTGTAAGATCGTAGTGGGCAGCGTTGGAGGAATCGACCTGACCGGATCCCGGCATGGAAACTACTTCACGAGACAGGGTCCTCGCGGCGCTGCGGCACGAACAGCCCGATCGCACGCCGCGGGATTTCTGGGCGGAGCCGCCGGCGATGAAGCGGTTGTTCGACCACGTCGGCCATTCGGACAAGGACCGGTTGCTCGACTCGCTGGGCATCGACGTGCGGCATCTCGAAGCGCCTGCGCCGCCGGAGCGCAAGGTCGGCGGCGGCGTGTTGCAGAACTTTTGGGGCGAGCGGTTCGTCTACAAGCAGACGCCGTGGGGACCGATGCGAGAGGACGTCAAGGGAGCACTGGTCGGGGCGGGCAGCCTGGCCGAGCTGGAGGCGTTCGACTGGCCCACGCCGGACTGTCTCGATCGCTCGCAGCTCAAGGCGCAGTGTTCTCGATACGAGCGGCATGCGCTGCTCTACGGTTTTGCCGACGTGTGGCAGCGGCCGGCGCTGGTCCGCGGCTGGGAGGGCATGTTTCTCGATATGGCCGAGCGGCCCCAGTGGGTCCACTTCCTCTGCCGCAAGTTCACCGACTTCTACCTGGAAGACTACACCCGGGCGGCGGAGATCAC
>CAZUAM010000810.1:0-2763 GCA_964618095.1 uncultured Planctomycetaceae bacterium
GTGTGCACGCCCATCGCGTCGACGTTCTCGATGAAGCAGACGGTGATCATCTGGTTCTTGGCGTCGCGGACAACCTCCAACTCCAGCTCCTCCCAACCCAGGACCGACTCCTCCACGAGAATCTGTCCGACCAGGCTGGCCGCGAGCCCTCGGGTGGCGACCGTGCGGAACTCCTCCATGTTGTAGACCAACCCGCCGCCGGTTCCGCCCATGGTATAGGCCGGCCGGATCACGCAAGGAAGCCCGATCTCCTCGAGGACCTGCTCGGCCTCTTCCAGACTATTGGCGATCTCGCTGCGAGGCATTTCGATGCCCAGGCGATCCATGGTCTCCTTGAACGCCTGGCGGTCCTCGCCGCGTTTGATGGCATCGATCTGAACGCCGATGACCTGGACGCCGTGCTTGTCGAGCACGCCCGAGCGGGCCAGCTCCGAGGAGAGGTTCAGGCCCGACTGCCCCCCAAGGTTGGGCAGCAAGGCGTCCGGCTTCTCCTGCTCGATGATCTCGGTCATGGCCTCCAGATTCAGCGGCTCGACGTAGGTTGCGTCGGCCATGCCGGGATCGGTCATGATCGTGGCCGGATTGGAGTTGGCCAGCACGATCTCGTAGCCCAGACTGCGCAGGGCCTTACACGCCTGCGTGCCCGAATAGTCGAACTCACACGCCTGGCCGATCACGATCGGCCCGGAACCGATGATCATCACCTTCTGAATGTCGTCACGTTTCGGCACGGTTGCTGGCTCCTTTGCACGCTTTCCAGGGCTCCCGCCCTCGGTCGGCGGCCGCTGGGATGCTGATACGAAACCCCGCTCAGACGTATTCGATGGTTGCGGGCGGCTTGGGCGTAAGGTCGTACAGGCACCGATTCACGCCCTCAAGCGACGTAATTCGCCCGCAGATCCGGTGGAGCGTTTCCCAGGGCAATTCGACCGGCGTGGCGGTTCGCGCGTCGATGCTGTCGATGCACCGCACCACGATAAGCTGCCCGAACTCCCGCTGGCCGTTGCGGATCCCCGTGGCCTTGTCCTCCAACAGCACTGCCAGGTATTGGAAGGCTCCGCTTTCGCCCAGTTCCTCTTCCACGATGGTCGTCGCCGCGCGGACGGTTGCCAGCCGCTGCTCGGTTACCTCGCCCACAATCCGCGCCGCCAACGCCGGACCGGGGAAGGGAATCCTCTCGACGACCTTGGCGGGGAACCCCAGCACTTTCGCCACTTCTCGTACTCCGTCCTTGCGGAGCGTTGCCAGCGGCTCCAGCACCCGGTAGCCGTATTCCTGTTCGGGATCGATTCCCATTTGCGCGAGGATATTGTGCTGGCGCTTGATGCCGGCTACGGTCTCTTCGATGTCCGTGAGAATCGTGCCGTGTAGCAGGTACTTCGCGCCGGTCTTGCCAACCAGGTCGGCGAATACGTGGCGATAGAACGTGTTCGTCACGGCGTTGCGTTTCTCCTCGGGATCGGTCAGACCGGCCAGGGCCTCGAGGAAGTCGGCCCGGGCGTCAACCAATTCCACGGGAACGCCCATCTCGGCAAAAACGCCCTTGACCTCCTCCGGTTCGCCCTCTCGCATCAGCGCGCTATCGACGAAAAACGTCTTCTGCCGATCGCCCAGGGCGCGGTGTCCCAAGACCGCCACGACCGAGCTGTCGACGCCGCCGCTGAGTGCGTTGATGGCAACCTCATCGCCCACCGTTTCACGGATCTCGCCAATCTTCTCTTCAACAAACGCGTTGTAGTCCATGCAGGTTCTCCTTCGTTAGGATTTCCCTCTTCACCTCGGGGCCGACGTACCGTCGGCCGCTAAACGTGTTCGTCGTCGGCACAGCGGTGTTTGGCGGCCGCCGGTACGGCGGCCTCAGCGTTGCGCGACCCAAGAACTGTCAGGAAAGTAACTGAGGGCATCCGGGAATTCGAAGTTGTGGGAGGCGACGCTGTCGGCGACTGGGACCGGAGAGTCGCCCGGTCGCCGTCGGAGACGCCTCCCACAAGCGGTTTTTGACCGGTGGAATTCCCGGACACCCTCATTTAGTCCTTTGGCAGGGACACTGTCTGAGAGAGCGTTTCTTGTTCAGGTTCATTCTCGCCGGCTGTCGCTTCGTTCTTGCGGCCTGTTGCCACCACCAGCTCGATACCCTTGCCGGTTCCTAGATTCCGAGAATACTGCTTGCGCTTTGGATTGTTCCAGTGTTCGTGGACTCCCAGACTGGCAAGCCGCGTGACGTTACCGGAATGGTCGGGATCGTAAAACGTTCCCGAGGGGGGCTTATCCGCCCGTGCCGCTTCGTGCAGATAGTCGTCGGCTCCGGACTTGTGGGGATAGTCGTCCCATTCGGCCCAGAGGAAATCGAAGGCGACCGAATCGATGGCCACCGGATCTTGGGAAGCGAAAAGACTGGAAGCCCAGTCCCCGTTGAAGGGAGGGGAGTTCCACTTCCGCGGTGCCCTGTCGATCGGATGCCGCCCCGCGTACAGCCCGTCAATCAAGTAGAGCAGAGTCTTGCCGCCGATGTGTGCGTGGCCCATCAGGTCTACCAAAACCCTGTATTTCCCCGTTCCCGAGGCAAAACCGCTCTCGTGCAAGTCGTAGTAACCCTTCTCGGCCGGCCACCTGACCAGGGAACCATAGTGGTTTTTGGCGCAGAGGGTCACGCCGGCACCCGTGTGGCTCTTGAGGTTCGCCAGGTTGATCAGGTAGTCGGCCCGGGCGAAGGAGACAGGCACGTAGTCTTGGAGGCATTTTTCCGGATGACAGCTCCAGTAG
>CAZUAM010000811.1:0-2760 GCA_964618095.1 uncultured Planctomycetaceae bacterium
CGGAGGCTATACCCCCAGTTTGGAGGTTAGTGCCAAGTGACACAATACGGGCTAGAGTTCGCGGCCGCCGCCGGCGCAGTGGGCAGGCCCCAGTCGTCAGGAACCTTGTCCCCGCGCGACCGGCGACGGCGGTTTGACCGGACGTCGGGGGCTTGCAAATCCGCCGGGGGCATGTATCTTGAGGGTGGGTGCGAAGCCAAGGGGTTGGCGGCCAGCGGGGAAAGTTCCGGCGGCGGCAAAGTGCGAAGGCCGGCTGCGCGAAGGTCGATGAGGGGAATTCTCTTTCAGTACGAGCTGAACCCGACGACCTGGGTCTACTTGTCGTCGTTGATGACGATCGGGATCTATTTCAAGTTTCGCCGCTTCTGGAGCCTGCGGAACCTCGACCTGCTTGCGTTGATCGCGTTCTCGCCGGGGCTGTTGCTGGTCTATCACGGACTGGAACCGGAGTACGTGCCTTGGCGGGTGCAGTCCGGATACGTCTGGTTGTTCAGCGTGGGCGGTTTCTTCTTGATCCGTTTGCTCTTGGACGCGATTGTGGTCCGCCGGCCGTTGCTGGAGCCGAACCTTTCGGCGGGCGGGCTGGCGTTCACGGGCGTTGCCCTGCTGGTCTTCCTGATGTCGAACGTGATCAACCCAAAACCGGCCCAGCGCCTGGAACATGTCTTGGCCCAACAGCACGCCCCGGTGCCGCCTGCTCCCGGCGGTGTGCTCTTCCGTTCATTTGCCGGTGCTTCCCACACGGCGGTCAACTCCAGCGCGCAGGATCACCCGGAGCAGCGCCGCAGCGACTTGATTCGAGCGGCCACCAACCGCAGCCTGGCAATCCTGGGGCATCTGGCGGTGGTGATCGGGATCGTCCTGATCGGGTACCGGCATTTCGACAACATCCAGACCGGCATCGCGGCGGCTTCACTGTACCTGTTGTTGCCCTACACGGCACAGATGACCGCCCGGCTGGACCACGTGATCCCGGCTGCGCTGTTGGTCTGGGCCGTGCAGTCCTATCGCCGGCCGGTGGTGGCGGGAATCTTGATCGGCCTGGCCGCCGGGCTGATCTTCTACCCGTTGTTCTTGCTGCCGCTGTGGTGCGGGTTCTATTGGCGGCGGGGGCTGTACCGTTTTCTGATCGGGGTCACTGCTGGGCTGCTGGCGGCGGTGATTTGTCTGGCCTGCACGCCCGGCGGCCTGGGGTCGCTGGGGGAACCGTTGCAGCAGATGTTCGGTTGGACCGGCACCGTGTGGAGCGATCTGGCCGGGTTCTGGAACCGTGATTATCACGAGCCGGCGTTCAGGATTCCGGTGATTGCGGCGTTTATGGCGCTCTGCGGGGGCCTGGCCCTGTGGCCGGCGCAGAAGAACCTCGGTACGCTGCTGAGTTGTTCGGCGGCGGTGATGTTGGGCGTCCAGTTCTGGCACCCTTACCACGGCGGCCTCTACATGGCCTGGTATCTGCCGCTATTGCTGTTGACGGTCTTTCGTCCCAACCTGGAAGATCGCGTGGCGCTGAGCGCCCTTAGCGAGGGCTGGATCCGCAGACGCAGAGCAACCAGTAGTGGATAGTGGAGAGGGGCCAATCGTCAGTAGGGAGGAGAACACAAAGGCCCGGTGTGCCGGAGCCCCGCCGGCACGCTGGCGGTCCGCTTGCGGCAGTGAGCTGCCGCGCAACTCTGGCCGCTAGAACGCCCGCCCTTCCCCCTTCCGCCTTGCCCCCTTGTCTCAGTCCCGCCGGGCGTCGAGGTTGACGCGGTTTTTTTGCGAGGCGTGCCAGTACGTCCAGGCCCGCTCGTCGAAGTCGAAGTTCTGTCCGGTCAGCGCCGTCAGGGCGTCGAGCACCTGTTGGTTCTTGTGCGGGACGTTGATGATCTTGGGCCCGTCGTTCATCGAGAGACCCGTCCCGCCCGGCGTATTGCCGGTCGGGAAGCGGGCGGACATGGCCCCGGGGTTGCTTTTGCTGATCTTGTACTTGTGGACGGTAACCAGGGCAGCGATCAGCGGACCGACGGCAGAGGGATCCTTCATTTGCCTAAGGCCCAGCGCCGCGCGGTTGACCACCCGGTTGTCTTTCGACCGCAGCTTGCCGACGTAGTAGGCCACCACCTCGGGGTCCTGCCTTTTCTCCAGGTAGTCCAGGCAGGTCAACCGCACCTCTTCAAACGGGTCTTCAATCGAGCAGGCGGCCAGGACCCTGGCGGCCTGGGGTGTGCCGATGTTGGCCAGGGCCTCGACGTAGAGGATCCGGGCGTGTGGGGAGCGATCGTTTTGCAGATTGCGGGCCAGGGCCGCCACGGCGTGGGGATCCTTGATCGCCAGGATGTTCTTTCGCCCCACCGCAGCCCGGTCGGTCTCCAGCCAGCTTCGCCACCGCTTGAGCTTCTGGGCCCACTCCTTTTCCGCGAGTTCATTCTTCCGCCGGCTTTCCATCAACTCGATCTCTTGCGGAGTTCGCCAGCGGCCCTTGTAACGCCGGTAGCCCCGCTCGATCATCACCTCCTCTTGCGTCTTCCACTTACCGCCGATTTGGCTGTAGCCCAGCGCCTGGCGGGCCTCTAGGTGGTTGGGGTCCAGTTCGATCACCCGCCGGAAGTGCGCCTTGCGCTGGGCCGAGAGTCTCTTGTCGCGGCACCACTCGGCCAGGGCCCACTGCCCCTGGACCGTATCGGGATAGCCGGGGCGAATCCTCTCGTACTCCAGCTCCTCGGGCCGGGTGTAGAGGATCTTCTTGACCTGCGCGCGGTCCAGTGTGACCCGGCCGCCCGC
>CAZUAM010000812.1:0-2724 GCA_964618095.1 uncultured Planctomycetaceae bacterium
GCAGAAACCGGCGGTGATCGTTCCGGGCGCGACCACCGGTCGCGGCTTTATGGTTGAACGGAACCATAAGCGTATACTCGGTTTACGGCTAATTGAACGGTATTGGGGATGAGCTTCCGGTTTTCCACAAATCATGCAATCTGATTCAGTCCTCGTCCGGCCGGGCCACGAAGCGATAGCCGGCGTCGCGAATGGTGCGAAAATGCCGCGGCTCGGAGGGGTCGGGCTCGAAGGTCTTGCGGAGCCGGCGGATGAACTGGTCGGGAGCCCGAGTGTTCAAGTTGCCCGGCATCTTCCACACGTTTTCCAGCAGCTCATGGCGGGGGATCACCCGGCCCTCGTTCTCCACGAAATACCGCAGCAAGGTCATCTCCAGTTGGGTCATTCGCACCGGCTCGCCGGAGATGGTTACCTGGAACGTCTCGAAATTGATCTTGGCCTGGCCGAACTCGAAGCAGGCCACCCGGCCCGATTGCGCCCGGGGGTGCTCCGCTCGCCGGCCGTGAAGCACCAGCAGGTTCTTCACCCGGCTGAGGAACTCGTCGAGATCGAACGGCTTGGTGAGATACTGATTGGCCCCCACGTCGAAGCCACGGGTACGGTCTTCGGCCAAGGTACGGGCGCTGAGGATCAATACCGGCAGGTCCTCATCGGCTGCCCGCAGGGCCTCGCATACCGCGTAGCCGCTCATTCCCGGCAGCATCAGATCCAGGATTACCAGGTCGACGTCGTCCAGGTTCTCTTCGATCACCCGAAGCGCCGACGGCCCGTCGCCGACGGTGGTCACGCGGTAGCCTTCGGCATCCAGGTTGTACTTGATCCCGGTGGCCAGATGTTCTTCATCTTCGACCACCAGGATGTGTTCTTTGGCGGCCATGTTCGCGACCTTGGCTGTGTGATAGGGAAAAAGGGGAAAGGGGAAAAAGGGGAAACATCGTGGCATTCAAATTGAGCACAACACCATTTCGGCAGGCGGATCTAAACGTGATCTCGCGAATTCCCGCGCGTTCAGCTCCGGCGGCCGCGCCCGGGCTTGGCGCCGCGTAGCCGGGGCGGCTAAACCCTTTCGTACTCAAGAGGACGTCCTGTAGACCGCGCCACCAACTTCCGCTTTTCCCCATTTTCCCCCTTCCCCTTTTTTCCTTATTGCACTTTGTCAATCTCCCTTTCCGTTTCCTCTACCGGAATACCGGGCAATTGTATCTCGAAGACGGTCCCCGACCCTGCTTCACGGTCGTGCACCCGGACGCGACCACCCAGCCGTTTCACCAAGGTCCGCACGATGTAAAGTCCCAGTCCCGTGCCGGGTTTCTCGCGCTGGAGCTCCAGCCCCAGGCGGACGAAGCGCCCGAAGATCTTGCGGCGCAGTTTCTGTGGAATCCCCCGGCCGTTGTCGCCGATACGCGTGAGAGTGCAACCATCGGACTGCGACCGTAGGGTCACCTCGACCTCCGGCTGGGAACCGGCGTATTTCACGGCGTTGTCGATCAGATTGCGAAAGACCATTTCCAGGTCGACCCGCCGGGCCCGCACCACGCACGGCTGGAGGTCCAGGCGAACGATATCCGAGGGCAGGTGGTATCGCAGGCAGACCGTGGCGGCGCATTCGCGCAGCAGGCCCGCCAGGGCAACGTCTTCCACCTCGCCGTCCCTGCGGCCGGTTTCCAACCGCCCGGCGTCCAGCATCTGGTTGATCAGGTGGTCCAGCCGGTGGACGTCTTCCAGCATATATCGATAGAAATCGCTCTGTTGCTCATGGCTCACCTGCCGGAGATTGAGCGTTTGCAGGTACAGCTTCATCGACGCAATCGGCGACTTCAACTCGTGGGTCACGCTGTCGATGAAACTCGATTGCCGGCGGTTGAGGTTGATGGCCTTGACCGAGAGCACCAGGTAGAGCACCACGCCAACCAACAACAACACCATGAACGTCGTGCCGACGGTCAGAAGCGTCCAATACAGTGCCGGATAGCCCTGTTTGCTGAGGGCTCCGGACACCGCCAGCAACACCCAGCCCACGGTCAGCACCACCAGCAGCACGATCATCACGATCGCCAGCGTGATCGGCAGTCCTAGGTGGCGGCGGGGAGACATTGCCGGGGAAGCAAGCTTTCAGAACTTCGGAGACCGGGGTGCGCACAGCACAATCTTAACATAGCAAATCCGTCAGGGCACCGTCAAGCAGGGGGGAGGTCCACCCACGGGCCTTGTGGGCCCGGGAGGTGGGGGAAGGCAGTCGGAAACGAGAGGATTGCCGGCCCAGAGTCGATGCAACCCCGTGTTGATAGCACAACGTTTCAAGCCTTCCCGGCTGCAATCGGGGCGTCTTCTTGGATCACCGTGCGGGCTTCAATGAAGCCGGCTTGTGCCGTCCTCACCGGGCAGCACCACCCGGCAAGGCCCCGCACATCGCCTGCGCGTCCCAGCCACCTCAGACTGGACGGACGCCCCCACCCTTATTGATGCCAACCGGCACGAAACTATTACTTACCTATTACACAACGGATACGTAGTCAGGGTTCTTGCTGCGACGAGAGGATCTATAATATCTTGAACGCTGTTTAGCACCGTAGCGGCGTGGTCACCTGTTGACGTGAATTTGCGTGTGCACGCCGGAGCTAGCAGACCACCAAGAAAAACCGCCACCACCCGGGAGTCAACCGATATGAAGACAGACTACCTCGAGATCCAATCAGCCAGCCAGCAACCTCGGGCGGTCCACCC
>CAZUAM010000813.1:0-2704 GCA_964618095.1 uncultured Planctomycetaceae bacterium
TACCCTTGGAGGCTCAAGAATTCCCGAATTCTTGAATAATCCGGGTTAGCGGCCGGGCTTGCCCGAATACCGCTGAATTAGCCGTAAGTCGACTATTCGCTTACGATTCCGTTGAGCCATAAAGCCGCGACCGGTGGTCGCGCCGGGAACGATTACCACCGGTTTTTGCGATCGTTCGGCGCGACCACCGGTCGCGGCTTTATGAGATTCCGACATCATAACTGCACATGACATACGATGAGGCGCCCACCCGGGCGTCGCGGCGGCGGTGACCGGGGCCGTGGATGAGGAAAAAGGGACTACGAGCCGGGGATGAACGGCCACGGGGTGAAGCCGATGGGGATGAAGGCCAGGGTGAGCCACCCCAGGACGACTCGGCCGGCGCCTAAGGGGACCCCGTCGTTGGCCGTCGGCGGATGTACGGGGCCCATCAGTGCCAAGAGGAACAGCATCGGCGTCCAGAGGAACAGTTCCTTCCACTGCCAGATCACGGCCACCACGGCCGCCAGGAGCAGGAACGATGCCACGTGGTGGGCCCTCTTTCGCAACAGGGCATACAAGACGTGTCCGCCGTCAAGCTGGCCGATGGGCATCAGGTTCAACGCCGTGATCAACAGGCCCACCCAACCGGCAAACAGGATCGGGTTCAGCCGAATATCATGCCCCTCGGGAATGGGGCCGAACTTCAACTCGGCGAGATACTTCAGCAACAACGGATCCCCGTAGCGCTGCGCCCCCGGCTGCACCTCAGCGATGGTTGACAGATGCAGGCCAATCACGCAAAACACCAGTGTCGGTACCAGTCCGGCCAGCGGTCCGGTGATGCCGATGTCGAACAGCGCCCGGCGGTGTCCCATGCGGGGTTCCATGACGATCACCGCCCCGAAGGTACCCAGCGGCGAGATGGGCATGGGGATGAAGTAAGGAAAGCTGGCGTAGACGCCGTAGCGTCGGGCCTGCAAGAAATGCCCCGCTTCGTGGCAGATCAGAATCGTCATCAGCGGCAGCGCATACTTCCAGCCTTCGCTCCATCCAAAGCCCAGGCATCCGGCCAGCAGCGTGCTCAGACAGGTGGCGATAAACAGCAGGGCGGGTAGCCGCACTCGCCGGCGGAAAACCCGTCGGACAGGTAGCTCCTGCGGCGGGGGCTCAGGAACCAGCTCGGCCACGATCAACTCCGGTTCCGGCCCGAAACTGCGGCTGATTTCGCCGTTTTCGTCAAGGTAGTAGTTAGTCATCTGCTTTCTGCATTCTACCTTCTAACCTGCCGGCGGCAAGGTCGAAGGGCCTCAGCGGCGCCCCCAGGGCCTGCGGGCGCCTTCCCCCTTCCCCCTTCCGCCTTCCCCCTTCCGCCTTCCGCCTTCCCCCTTCCCCCTTCCGCCTTCCCCCTTTGTGCCGCGCCCCCCAAACTCACGGATAGGTGGGCACCATCGGGCTTGCCGCCGGGCGGCAATCATCCGATGCTGCCCGGGGCCCCGGGACGCCATTGAGCGTCACGGGGCTTGTTCCGGCGGGGCCATCGCTAAATACTATCGTCGAGGTGTTGCCTGGCAACACCTCCGCCACGTGAACTTCGGCCGCTCAGCACGTGTCCTGCTGTGCCCCGACTCCCCGCGGAAAGGAGCCCCACCGATGCTGGAGAGATTTTTCAGGCTTTCCGAGCACCAGACCAGCGTGCGGACGGAGTTGCTGGCCGGGCTGACCACCTTTCTGACGATGGCCTACATCATCTTTCTTCAGCCGATGATCCTCTCCGGTTCGATCGCCGGCGGATCGGCTGCGCCGGATTATGACCGCGTCTTCGACTCGGTGACCACGGCCACGTGCGTGGCGGCGGCCCTGGCCACGCTGTTGATGGCCCTCTACGCCCGATATCCCATCGGCCAGGCACCCGGCATGGGCGAGAACTTCTTCTTTGTCGCCACCGTGGCCATGATCGCAGCGAAGGCCGACGACGGAACGCTCGAGCTGGGCGACGCCGCGGCCTGGGAAGTCGCGTTCGGGGTGGTTTTCATTGCGGGACTGTTGTTCATCCTGGTCTCGGTGTTGGGCCTTCAGGCGAAGCTCCTCGAGGCGATCACTCCCAGCACCCGCAATGCCATTGCGGTGGCGATCGGCCTGTTCATCGCGTTCATCGGCCTGCGAAACGCCTCGCTGATCCTGGCCGACGGCGGTGTGAAGCTGAACCCTCATTTCGCCTCGCCCGATCTGATGGTGTTCTTTTTCGGCCTGCTGGTTACGGCCGCATTGCACGCCCGTCGAGTCCGCGGCTCGATCGTGTGGGGCATTCTGGCGGCCACCGCACTGGCGGTGGGGCTCAAATTCGCCGTACCGCAGCTACCGTATCCGTCCAACTTGCGAAAGACGATCTCGCACCGCACGTCCGCCGAGGGGTTGAGCCTAGCCGTGGAGACCTCCTGGCTGAAAGAGCCCGGCTCCGAACCCTTGACCATCAGCTTCGATCTGGACTCTCCGGCGGCCGCCGAGAGGTTCCTGGCGGTGGAGTTTCTGCTCCGCGGCGAGGGCGGGCAGACGGGCGCCGAGACGCGTGCGGTCGAGCGGCTTCGTGTGCCCCCGGGAACCGATCGAGTTCACGCCACGGGCTCCTTTGCGGAGTTGGCTGGGGCGACCTCGTACGCGATCAACGTCTTCGATGGTGGAAAGCCGTCTGCCGAGCTGTCGCAGCCGTGGACGCCGCTTCCGA
>CAZUAM010000814.1:0-2684 GCA_964618095.1 uncultured Planctomycetaceae bacterium
GATACCCTTGGAGGCTCAAGAATTCCCGAATTCTTGAATAATCCGGGCTAAACGGCCACTCGTCAATGCCAACCTGCCAAGGCGCTACGCGGCTTCGCGGTTTCGGCGGCGGTGGAGCAGGCCCAGTGCGGGCAGTGCCAGGACCAGCAGGACCCAGGCGGCCGGCTCGGGGACGATCGTCAGGGTGTTGGCGGGCATGGCGTCCCAGTCGGTCAGGTAGGTCTGCGTCGCGGGGTCCATCGGCGTCCACTGGTCCCACGAGAGCGTCAGGTCGTCCAGGGCGTGCGGCTCCAACTCGGCCACCAGGTCGTCCAACGCGTCGAGGTCCGGAAGCTTCGCGTACGCCAGGTCGAGCGTTACCAGGTCGTCCAGCCCGTACATCGGCGACAGCCCCGCCACGGCCGACAGGTCCGCGCTTCGCAGGTGCATGGTCGTGACGTCGCCGCCGTCCAATTCGTACATGATGGTCTGAAACGCCAGGTCGGAAAGCAACGCCTCCGAGAGGTCGACCGATGAGATGGAATTGCCAACTAGGACGGCGAACCAGACAAGATCCTCGAAGTCTCCGCCGGAGAGGTTCAGGTGGCTGAGAGTGTTGTAGGAAAGGCTCAGGGACTGCAGGCTTGTCATGCCGTCAAAGGCGCTTTCCCCAATAATGCTGATCTGGTTGCTGTCGAGCCCGAGCACCTGGAGATTCCCCAGTCCGGAGAAACCGCCCGATTCGATGCTGCCGATCTGGTTGTACAGCAGCCTGAGGGACTCGAGACTCCCGAGGCCGGCGAAATCGCCCGATTCGATGCTGCTGAGTTGGTTCTTTGTCAGTTGGAGTTCTTGGAGGCTGCCCAGCCCGGAGAAGCCGCCCGCTTCGATGTTGGTGACCTGGTTGTACTCCAGCCGGAGCTCTTGGAGATTCTCCAGGCCAGCGAAATCGCCCGACTCGATGCTGCTTAATTGGTTTCCGGTCAGCGAGAGACCTTGGAGATCCTCCAGCCCCGCGAAATCGCCCGATTCAATGCTGCTGATCTGGTTGTCGTGGAGGCTGAGGTACTCGAGGCCCTGCAACCCGGAGAAGCCGTCCGGCTCGATGCTCTCGATCCGGTTGCCGTATAGATCGAGATGGCGAAGATTCGGCAGGCCGGAGAAATCGCCCGATTCGACGCTGGCGATCTGGTTGTAGCGCAAACGGAACTGCTGGAGACTCTCCAGGCCGGCAAAGTCGCCCGATTCGAGGCTGCTTATCTCGTTGTTACTCACATCGAGCGTCTCGAGCCTCTCCAGCCCCAAGAAGCCACCTGATCCGACGCTGCTGATCTGGTTGGAGACCAACGTTAGCGAAGTAAGATTGTCCAGCCCGAGGAAATCACCCGATTCGATGCTGCTGATTTCGTTGGCACCGAGCTCGAGCGTTTCGAGGTTTCCCATGCCACTGAACTGACCGGTGGTGATCTCCGGCACGTCGTTGAACCAGACCTCGATCGAGGTCGCGGCGGTGAATTTGTTCACACCCGCGAGGCTGTCGATGTCCCAAACTCCCCAGATGAACTGGATCGTACCGGTCGACCCGTAGGTATAGCCCTTGCCCAGAGCGGCCTCCTCGAACGTGACGACGGCGTGGGCGGCCGTGGGGGCGAGTGTCGCAAGGACAACAGTCGCCAGCGCGACGCGGCGTGTCGCTTTCATGGGCTCGTCCTTTCCGCTGGAAACGGACTGAGAAGCTGCAAATTGCCCGGGCTACCGCTGCTGCGTGACGCCCGTCACGATCTGCCGGACCGCACGGCCGAAAGGGCGTGCCCCGTTCGAGAGAGGTAGTATCGGGAGCAAACGCATTTCTAACCGCTAATGTACCACAATAGCAAGGGCCGTCAATACTCTGCGGAGCGATTTTCTCAAGGGGGGCAGGGAGGCGAAGGGCGGGAAACGAAGTGTCGAAATCCGGGGTGGCCCCGCGACACTCCCCTTCGGTGTGTAAAGCCGCCGCCAGTGGCGGCGGAGCATCCCGACCGCTGGTCGGGCCTGTCCACGAATCCGAATTCCCGGGCACCCTGATCGAGTTGCAGTGGCGCCCCCACTCAGCAGGGCAGAGCGTCTGCTTTTGGGGGTCGCTTTGCTCCGCAGATGGTTTAGAATGGCCCCGTCGGCCGTCCGCCCCCTGCTGGATCCGTGCCCGTCGTGATGACTCCCCAAAAAGAATCCTCCAGACGCCGCCACGGGTTCGGGCTGCTGGGCATCCTGGCAGGCATCGTCCTGGGCATTGGGTTCGGCATCGTCTACGGCCGTCCCATGTGGCTGGCCTCCGGAGGTCCCCAGCAAAAACTCGAGAAGCTCGAAAAAACCGTCAAACAGAAGGAGGTCTTGGCAACTGAGGCCGAAGGCCGGGGTGATAAGGACGAGGCCCGGCGACTCCGCGGGCACATTCCCAAGATCCAAGAGGAGATCCGCCGCACCGAGGACGTGCTGCGCCAGGCACAGAACACGAAGCTCACCGTGCCTCGCCACGTCTCGGAAATCGTCCGCTTCTGCGGCGATATCTTCCTGCGGATGCTGATGCTGATCGTGATCCCGCTGGTGGTGACCAGCATGATCTGCGGGATCACTTCCTTAGGCGACATCCGGCAGATGGGCCGGGTTGGCGGATGGACGCTGTTCTACTACACGTCTACCGGTGCCGCCGCGGTGATGCTGGG
>CAZUAM010000815.1:0-2677 GCA_964618095.1 uncultured Planctomycetaceae bacterium
GGCTGGTGCTTCGACGAATAGTAGCTGTGCATCGAGTGGCCCGCTTCGTGGGCCAGCGTGAACACGTGATCAAGCACGTCGGGCTGGTAGTTCATCAAAATGTACGGCCAGCCGTCGTAGGAACCGCTGCTGAACGCACCGCTGCGCTTGCCCTGGTTTGGATAGCGATCGCACCAGCGGCCCTTGAGCCCCCGCTGGAGCGCTGCGCAATAGGCGCTGCCCAACGGTTCCAGGGCCTCGAGGATCAGCTTGGCCGCCTGGTTCCAGGTGTGCCGGGTTTGTAGCTGGGCCAGGATCGGCACGTAGGTGTCGTAGTGGTGGATCTGCCGCAGGCGCATCTTCCGCCGGCGGACGTCGTAATAGTGATATAGTGCGGGCAAGTGGCGGTGGACCGAGGCGATGAGGTTCTCGTAGACCGCGACCGGCACGCGATCGGGAAACAGGGCCGCCTCCAGGGCGCTTGTGTGGTTGCGGGCCCTTGCGTAGTAGACGTCGCGTTGGACGGAACCGCACAGCGCGGCGGAGAGCGTGTGCTGATGGTCGGCATATTGCCGGTAGTACTTGTGGAAGGCCGTCTTGCGGACGCTCCGCTGGGGCGAGTGCAGCAGGGTGCTGAAGGTGGCGTGGCTGAGCTCGACCCACCTGCCCTTCTCGTTCTTGACCGCGGGAAACCTCATGTCGGCGTCGTTGAGCTGGCGGAAGACTTGCCCGGCGGCCTGGGCCATTTCGATCTGCATGGCCAGGAGCTTTTCTTCCTTCTTGCCGAGCGTGTGCGGCTTGTAGCGCAGAAGGCGCTCCAACATCAGCCGATAGGGGGCCAGTCGCTTCTCGGCCAGGAGCTTTTTCAGTTTGGCGGCGGAGATGGCGAGGATTTCGGGGCGGATGTAGCTGGCGGCCTGGGCCGCCCGGCTGGCGGCGCCCAGGTAACGGCCCTGCATCCGCTGGTACGTGCCGTGGGTGGTGTCTTCGGCCGTTTTCAGGAAGGCATAGGTCCCCAGGCGTTCGCCGGAGCGATCGAAATCCAGGTCGAACTTCAGGCAGGCCGCCAGGGTGGCCGCGTCTTGGGCCAGCTTGCCCTGAAACTTCGCGTAGCCGGCGATCCGCTTCTCCCAGTTGGCAAAGGCCTTTTCCCAGGCCGCGTCGTCGGGAAACAGGCTGCCGAGGTCCCAGCGGTCGGACTGTCTGACTTTGCTGCGCGGGGGAAGTTGGCTAACGGTCTTCATGAGTGGGTTTCTTGGTTGAGGGATTGGGGATTGGGGATTGGGAATTGGGGATTGGGAATTGGGGGGGGGAAGGTGCAGGTATTTCGGTCTGGCGGCCACGCCGAGAGACTTCGTCGCGGGAACGCGGCCGATTAGGGACTTCTACCGGTAATTGCAGACGCCGGATTGCCGGCCGCTGATCCCCAATCCCCAATCCCCAATCGCTAATCCCTAATCCCTCCCCCTACCATCTCATCAGCACGGTCCCCCAGGCCAGTCCGGCGCCGAAGCCGCTGAAGAGGATGTGGCTGCCGGGGTGGATGCGTCCTTCCTGGAAGGCTTCGTCGAGGGCCAAGGGGATGCTGGCCGCCGAGGTATTGCCGTAGCGTTCGAGATTGTTGAAGACCTTGCCGTCGTCGATGCCCAGGTCCTGGACGGCCGAGTTGATGATCCGCATGTTTGCCTGATGGAAGATCACCAGATCCACGTCGTCAAGGGTCATGTTGGCCGCCCGGAGCGTCTCGGAGATCGTCTCGCGGAGCATACGGATTGCCCACTTGAAGATCGGTCGGCCTTGCATTTGGAGGAAGTGGCGGCTGTCGTTTTCGGCCGCCTGGGAGAAAGGCAGGCGGGATCCACCCATCGGGCGGCAGAGCAACTCCGCCCCGGATCCGTCCGAACCGACGGCGTATGAGAGCAGGCCTTGCGCTTTACTGCCGGGGGCCAGCAGCACGGCGCCGGCCGCGTCGCCGAACAGGGGGAAGGTCCGCTCGTCGGACGGGTTGACTACCCGCGAGTTGCAGTCGGCGCCGATCACCAGGACCAGGCGGCTGGAGCCGGTGGCCACGAACTGCGTGCCGGTGATCAGCGCATAGATGAAGCTGGCGCAGGCCGCCTGGACGTCCATGGCCGGGGCGCACAACCCCAGCCGGTCTTGGACCAAGGAGGCGGTGGCGGGCAGGGGCATGTCGGGGGACATGGTACCCAGCAGCACCAAGTCGATCTCCTGCGGATCGACGCCGGCGTGCTGAATGCATCGGCGGGCGGCCTCCACGGCCAGATCGCTGGTGGCGACTCCCGGTGTGGCGTGCCGGCGCTGGAGGATCCCTGTCCGCTGGACGATCCACTCGGCGTCGTATCCCAAGGCGGCCAGGTCCTCGTTGCGGATCAGGTTGTCCGGGAGACTGCTGCCGATACCCACCACCCGGACCCCCATCAGGCTCCCCACTCGGGAGCGCTTGACGTGGAGCTCGACATCACCGGTTTGAGTCGGCTGGCCGGACATCGGTTTTGTGTTGCCAGTCGCGGTCACGGCGGGTGGTGGCAGATTGGGACGGGAGAAACCCGAAGGTTAAGGGTTTCCGGGCGGGTTCTCAAGCCCAACCGGCCAGAAAAGGTGAAGCGGCACCGGCGATCTAGGCCGGATTATTCATAGGCGTGCCACGGCCGTGTCGGCCGTGCTGCCCTGGGTAAAC
>CAZUAM010000816.1:0-2672 GCA_964618095.1 uncultured Planctomycetaceae bacterium
CCTCGCTCGACGCAAACCACCGAAAGTGCATGCAGTGAAAGCTTGAAAGGGGTGGACAGTGGGAGGCAGCAGAATCTGTGTGCTGATCTACGGGGAAGGGATGATAAGCGTTCTGCCCGGAGAGTCGTATGGAGTGGCCAAGTTCGATTTTTGGCCGGACGATCGTACAAAGAAAGAGGTTGAGAACTTCCTGATCGCGCTGTGCGGCGAGAAGTATCAGAAGGACCCGCTTCAGTGGAGGATTGGAGATCGGGAGTAGAATTGAGTGAACATCTGCTAGACCGCGCCATTCGGGCATCTCGAACAGTCACCTGCTTCCCTCTGCCATTTCGGCGAGCCTCTTGAGGTTGTCAAACGGGGAACTCTGTGGGATCATCATGTCTGGGCCTCCTTGGCCGGGGAAACATCGTTTGATGCGAGCCAAGGTCTGCCCGAAGGAGGCCATTTGCATCGCCGCCGATTCTCTGTAACTTCCATGGGAATCAAGCCTTACGACTCCGCGCAGCGCCGGTTACGCCCAATGCACTCCCCTGCGCAAAAATGCAAGTACAGGGAGACCAGTTTGCCTCTCTGACTTGCTTTCACCTCTAAGGCAGACGATTTGTGGATGGTCCTCTGCTTGTGGAACGCGTGCACTCAGGTCGGTCCTTCCATCCGGTTCAACAGCATCCTCCCAAGACACCATCATGTGCGGCATCACCGGCGCGGTTTGGACGGATCCGCAAAAGGCACTGGAGGAAGCCACGCTGCGGCGGATGACCGAGGTGCTGCGCCATCGGGGACCGGACGACGAGGGGATGCACGTGGCCGAGTTCCGGCTGCGGCCCGGGCGAGAGGCGCTGCCCGGCGTGGCCCTGGGCCATCGGCGGCTGGCGATTATCGACCTGGCCGGGGGGCATCAGCCGCTGGCGAACGAAGACGGCTCGGTGTGGGTGGTCTTCAACGGCGAGATCTACAACTTCGCCCAACTCCGCCGAAGGCTGGAAGGCGGCGGACATCGCTTTCGGACCCGCAGCGACACGGAAACCATCGTTCACCTCTACGAGGAGCACGGGCCGGGCTTCCTGGAGCATCTGGTGGGGATGTTCGCCCTGGCCGTTTGGGACGCCCGGCGGGGGCAACTGCTGCTGGCACGCGACCGGCTGGGGCAGAAGCCGCTGGTCTATCGCCACGAGCCCGGCCGGCTGCTGTTCGCCAGCCAGTTGAAGAGCCTGCTGGAAGTGCCCGGTGTGCCGCGTGAAATCGATCCGCAGGCGCTGGACCAGTACCTCACGTACCAATACGTGCCGCACCCGCGGACCATCTTCCGCGGGATGGCCAAGTTGCCGCCGGGGCATTATGCGGTCTACCGCGACGATCGACTGGAAGTCCGCCCTTATTGGCAGGTCGATTTCGACGCAGAAGAAGACCGCCCGGCCGAAGACTACGCCCGGGAGCTCCGCTCCCGGCTGACCGAGTCGGTCGAGCTGCGGCTGCAGAGCGAGGTACCGTTGGGTGCGTTTCTTTCCGGGGGGATTGATTCGACGATTGTGGTGGGGCTGATGCAGCAACTGGCCGGTGAGCCGGTGCGGACCTTCTCGATCGGCTTTCCCGTGCCCGAGTACGACGAGACCCGCTACGCGCGGGCGGCGGCCGAGAAGTTTCAGACCGTGCACGAGGAGTTCCGGGTCGAGCCCGACGCGGTAGAAATACTGCCTGAGCTGGTGTGGCACTACGACGAGCCGTTTGGCGACAGCTCGGCGGTGCCCACGTGGTACGTGTCACAACTGACCCGGCAGCACGTCACCGTGGCGCTCACCGGCGACGGGGGTGACGAGCTGTTTGCGGGCTATCCGCGCTATCGGGCGGTGTGGTTGGCGGGCCGGTTCGAGCGATTGCCGTCGGTGGTGCGTGGCACGATAGCGGGGCGCTATTGGCTGTGGCTGCCCGCCAGCCCAAGGCAAAAGTCGCGTCTGCGGCGCTGGAAACGGTTTGTGGAGGAGCTGCATCACTCGCCGGCGCGGCGTTACCTGGCGTGGATTGCCATTTTCAACGAAGCCCGCCGCGGGGAGCTGTATACCAACGATTTCGTGTCCACGCTACCCGAAGTCGACCCGCTGGAGTCTCTGGCCGCCGCGTTGGCATCGGGCAGTCGCCGCGATCCGATCACCGCTACCAGCCTGGCGGACCTGGTGACCTATCTGCCCTGCGATCTGATGACCAAGGTCGACGTGGCCTCGATGGCCCACGGCCTGGAGTGCCGGCAGCCGTTTCTGGACCACCGGGTGGTAGAGCTGGCGGCGCGGATGCCGCTGAAGCTGAAATTCCGCCGCGGCCGGGGAAAACGGATCCTGCTGGAGACGTTCGGCGACCTGCTGCCCGGGTCGATCCGGCGGCGGCGGAAGATGGGATTCGGCGTGCCCCTGGACCATTGGTTCCGCAACGAGCTGAAAGACTTCGCCCGAGCGGTGCTGCTCGACCGCCGAGCACTCGCCCGGGGCTACTTCCGCGCCCAGGCGGTCCGTGGGCTGCTGGACGACCACCAATCGGGCCGGTTCGACCACAGCATCCGGCTGTGGGCCCTGCTGGTGCTGGAACTCTGGCAGCGGGAGTGGGTGGGGATTTAGGATTTGGGATTTAGGATTTGGGATTTGGGATTTGGGATTTGGGATTTGGGATTTGGGATTTGGGAT
>CAZUAM010000817.1:0-2670 GCA_964618095.1 uncultured Planctomycetaceae bacterium
CATAGAGGTGCAGGCCGTTGCCGCCCGTGCTCCGCCGAGCTTCGACGTAGGGAAGGGCCTCAGCCGCCCGACGAACCTCGGCGAGTTGCTCGTCAGTCACGCCGATGCCGGCCGCATGACCGGTAATGCTGTCGAAATCGAACCCGACCCAGCGCGACCGCCGGGCCTGCCAGTCCCAGCCGGTGCAGCCGACCGCATCGGCGTGCAGGTCGAGAGGTCACGTCATTTCGTAGTCGCGGAACTCGGGATCGGCGTGGGCGTTCTTCGGGATGCGAATGTTCCACCACTCGTCAATGCCGTCGGTGAACGTGTTCCGTTTCCCCGCGACCGGCTCGCCCTTGCCGGCGGCCACGTTGACCTGCGTTTCCATCGCCGGCGTCCAACGGTCCAGCAGATCGGGGCCGTTGTGTGTGACGCGGCGAGCGCGGAGAAATGAACGCAGTGACCCAGTGACCGTGGGCATGCTGCCCTCCATTGGAACAGAAGTGGGCGGGGATTTGGCGGGGATTCGGCGGCGGGATGATGTGATGTGCTTTGTTCCCCTACACATACACCAGAGTCGCTTGGTTGGTGGTTGTTTGAAACCACGCAAAACCGTTCAACCGCAGATTTTCCAAAACGGAACCCACTGAAGACCTCTGGTGTATGTGTAGGGAAAACATGCAAGACACGACTGCCGACATTCCGATCGACTGCATCGTCGAGCCGCGAACGGTGCTGCGCCTTATAGATAAGGACAGCGTGGAATACCTCGAAATGCGAGACTCGATCGCCGCCAAGGGTTTTTGGAACTCCATCTCGGTCCGCCCGGCGCGCGAGCCGGAGAAGTACGAGATCATCGACGGCCTATACCGCTATACCTGCGCCCGCGAGTTGGGCCTGAAGTCGATCCCCTGCATCATCAAGTACAACGTCTCTGATGATGCGGTGCTGGCCGCTCAGATTCAGGCTAATGCAATTCGGCCGGAGACGAGGCCGGTGGAGTTCGCCCGGCAGATAAAACGGATATTGACCCGGCGACCGAAGACGACGTTCGACGAGTTGGCCCACCTGATCCACAAGTCGCCAAGCTGGGTTCGGCAAACTCTCGGGCTGCTCAAGCTCGTGAAAGCAGCGAAGAAGATGGTCGATCGGGGCGAGATTCCGGTCCGGTCTGCCTACATGCTGGCAAAGATCCCCCAACAGCTTCAAAAGGAGTATCTCGACCGGGCGCGGACATTGCCCAGTCGGGAGTTTCTTGTGTTGGCCGCTTCCGTCATTAAGCGTTTCACTGAGGCGGTCAAGCAAGGAAAGATGGAAGCGTTCTGGTGTAGCGGATTTCGGCCGCAGGCCCACCTCCGTTCGCTCAGCGACATTCAGACAGAAGTCGAACGACAGGAAATGGGTGCTTTGCTCGTTACGGCGGAGCGATGCAAGACACCAGTTGACGGGTTCTACGCCGCGCTGCGTTGGGCCATGCACTTGGATCGTCAGAGTATTGAAGATCAAGAGCGGGCCGCCCGTGCTCGATCCAGACAACCGTTGCCCGAAGAAAGCGAGGTGCATCATGTGACCAACTAGCCGTTCCCCGCCCGCCAACTCCTCCCTCCTCTCTTTTCCCACCCCATCCCCCTCTTCCAAGGACCACGCTATGTCCACATCCACCGATCTGGTTCCCGTCGACCTGACCCAGTTGCCCTCCACGCAGGTCGGCAGCGACGAAACCTTCAACGAACTGGCCAAGAGCGGCGATTATCTTGGTCGCCTTCAGCTCTACACCAAGGGCAAGGCCATCGACAAGGGCCTGATCCGACCCGGCCACTACGGCATTCCCGAGTCGGGTGAAGAGATCATCGACCTGGGCGACGCGATCGACATCGTCCCGCTGGCGCGGCGGCCGAAGGCGATCGACATGAACGACAAGGAAGCGATCATCGTCTGCCACGACCACGAGTCGGACGAATTCAAGCGGATCGCCGCGCAGTCGCTCGAAAAGGAGTCGCACTGCATGTACGGCCCCAGCTTCCTCGTCTTCGAGCGCAGCAGTGGCCGGCTGCTGGAGTTCTTCTGTGGCTCGAAGAGCACCCGCGGCGAGGCGAAGAAGATCTATCCCTTCCTGCCGCTCACCGAAGCCGACATCGCGGCCCGCGAGCTTTCCGGTGTGGAGCCGCACGGCCCGCTGCCGCTGACGCTCAAGAGCCGGCTGGTCGAGAAGGGCACGTACTCGTGGCACGTCCCGGTGGTGGTGAAGTGCTCGACACCGTTCACGAATCTCCCTTCGATGGCGGCCATCGTCCGCGAGATCGAGAAGTTCGTCACTATCAAGGACGACGGCGTGGAGAAGGTTTCCGAGGAGGAGACCAAGCGCCGCGCTCGGTAGCACGACCGATATGCTGAGATTTTCTCAGCGGACCCCGTGAGCCATTTGGCAGCGGCAACCCGACAAGGGGACTACGCGGGTTCGATTCCTGCACGGGGTCTCTTCCTGCCTTTACCATCCCACCTTTCGCGTTCTGCGAACAACCGAGCTTGCCATGCAACCCGACGCCGTGCTGATTCAGCGGCCGGCGGTCGACTTCACGACGTTTCTGAGCCTGAGCCATCAGATGCTCGGCTACAGCCCGGCGCGTGCGGTTGACGCCTGCCCTCGTGAACTGACCGATGCCGAACGCTTCCTTTCGTGCCTGGCTG
>CAZUAM010000818.1:0-2643 GCA_964618095.1 uncultured Planctomycetaceae bacterium
ATTCCCCGCCGCTCATGCCCCAGCAATCCTCGGTTTATGAATAATCCGGGCTAAGTTATTGAATCACTGCAACTTGGCCGTGTTCTACGAGGCCTGCACGTTCAATTGCCTCTTCTGCCAGAATTGGCATTTCAAGCAGCACGCTCAGGCCGCACGTCGGCACAGCGCGTCTGAGTTGGCCGGCGCCGTGACCCCGCAAACGCGGTGCATCTGCTATTTCGGCGGCGATCCGAGCTGCCAGATTGAGCACGCCCTGGCCGCCTCACGGCTCGCCCGACGACAAACTGAGGGAAAGATCCTTCGCATTTGCTGGGAGACAAACGGCTCGATGTCCCGCTCTGCACTGGAAGAGATGGCCGAGCTGTCGCTGGAAAGCAGCGGCTCGATCAAGTTCGATCTGAAGGCGTGGGATGAGCCGCTGCATCGCGCGCTGTGCGGCGCGTCGAACCGCAGGACCCTGGACAACTTCCGCTACTTGAGCAGTTGGACAAGCCGCCGGCCGAACCCGCCGCTTCTGATCGCCTCGACCCTGCTCGTGCCGGGATATGTGGACGCAGCCCAGGTGGAAGGGATAGCAAAGCTCCTGGCGGAACTCGACCCGAGGATCCCGTACGCCCTGCTGGCCTTTCACCCGTCGTTCGAGATGACCGATCTGCCGACCACGTCGCGCGGGCACGCTATGGACTGTCTGTCCGCCGCCCAATCCGCGGGTCTGAAGCGGGGCCGGGTGGGAAACGTGCATTGGCGGCTATGCCGTTTCTCTCCACGTTCGGAAGACTCGCAGAGCCAGGAAGAGCAGCCCCGAGAGGGCGGCGCCTGCCAGGATTCCGACCCACTTGGAGACCCCCGTGGCCGCCGGCAAATAACCGACGAACAGCGCCAGCCCGGCCACCGCCAGGCTGTAGGGGATCTGGGTGCGGACGTGGGCGAGGTGATCGCAGGCGGACGCGGTGGAACTCATGATCGTGGTATCCGAAATCGGGGAGCAGTGGTCGCCGAAGATCGACCCGTCCAGCACGGCGGCCACGCTGATGATCGTCACCAGCCCGTAGACGCCTCCGTCGAGCTCAAACGCAAGCGGGATGGCGGTGGGGATCAAGATCATCATGGTTCCCCAACTGGTGCCGGTGGCGAACGAGGTCAGTGCGGCAATCACAAACACCATTGCCGGGAACAACAGCGGCGGGATGGTTCCGGCAAGGACTTTGGCCAGGAACTCTCTGGTGTGCAGATCATAACAGGCCCCTTTCAGCGACCAGGCCAACACGAGCACCGTCAGCGGCAGCAGACTACTCCTGAGCCCCGTCCAAATCGCCCCGACCAGGGCGGAGAGGGGAATCCGCGCCACCAGTTGGGCCAGGGCCATCGCCAGCAGAAGGCCGACTCCCGAGGCAATCGCCAGCAGGGGGATGCTTTTTGCGTTGCTGAGGACTTCTCGCCAGACGGAAAAACGCCCCGCCGCCCAGGGATCGGCGGCCAGCTTGAACTCGCCTCCCCCGCTGATCCACAGCAACCCGACAAACACCACCAGCAGGGCGGCCATCGGAACAACAGCAACCATCGCCTGAATGTTGGCACCCCGGTGCGGCCCGGCGGCGGCCAAGGACTGGGAGGTCATCAGTTTGGCACCGTCATCGAGAAGCTTCCCTTGCTTCCTGGCCCGCTGCTCTGCCTTGGCCATGGGCCCGAAATCCTCTCCGGTAAGCGCGTTGAAAAAGACAAACGCAATCATCAGGATGCAGTAGAAACGGAAGCCCAAGGCGTCGAAAAACATTGCATAGCCACCTCCTGCCACGTGCAAATCGGCTGCGATCTTCGAGAGCAGCCCCACTTCGACGCCAATCCAGGTGCTCACCACCGCAATCCCCGCGATCGGAGCGGCGGTGGCGTCGACCAGAAAGGCCAGCTTTTCCCGGCTGATGCGTTGGCGATCCGTCACGGGCCGCAAGGTGGAACCGACGATCATCGTATTGGCGTAATCGTCGATAAAGATGATCAAACCGGCGGCCATGGTGACCAGTTTGGCCGATCGCGCGGATCGGGCGAATTTCATCAGCCAATGGGCCACACCCTGGAGTCCGCCGCTGGCAAGCATCACGGAGATCATCGCCATGATCAGGACCACGAACAGGAGGATTTGCAGGTTGTCGAGATCTGCGACGCTTTCGTAGACGAACGCTACCCCCAAGCCCTGGATGAGTCGCCCAAACCCGCCCGGGGAACCGTCCGTCACGCAAAGACTCAGCAGTCCCCCCACAAACACGGCCGCCCCCAGAGAGAAGAAGATCCGACCGGTGACCAGGGCCAGGGTCACCGCCAGCAACGGGGGAACGATGCTGTACCAGGGCGGGCCGCCGGAGGGTCGCGGCTCGGTGGCGAAATAGGCAAACAGACAAATCGCCAAGAAAACGACAACCGCCGCAGACCTGAAAACCAGTGTCTTGTTTACCTTGTGCACCGGTCCCCCCTCTACCTGAGGCTGAAAACGCCCGAAGCGCTCGTGCAAGACTAGCGGGCCGCGGGGTTTATCCCCGCGCCGGGCAAGCCCGCCGGCTAAATACGATTTCGTGATTCCGGGAATTCCGCAGTGTTTAGCCCCGGCGGCCACGCCGGCTAAACGCTCCACTCCCAGAATCGTGCAAC
>CAZUAM010000819.1:0-2640 GCA_964618095.1 uncultured Planctomycetaceae bacterium
GTGCCGTCGGCGGCTAAACCAGGCACAGTTCACGCAACATATTCCGCGCAGGTCGTGGTTCGCATCCCGCGAGCCGTCATCTGGCGGATGAACTCCTGCTGGTAGTCTTCGAAGCCGGGCACGGGGCTGGTCCCGTCGATCAGCAGCACGCATTTCTTTAGAAACGCCTCATCAGGCAACTCGTCGGCGACATCGCGGACCGTGTTGGCCAGACAGTGCGACACGGCCTCGCCGGCCAGCAGAATCTCGTCGGCCTCCATCCACCGGTCGATCAGGGGCCGGTCGAGCTGCGTCTGCGGATCATCCGGATCGGGAACCTCCGCGCGCACGGCGCTGAAGTGCTCCACGAAGATGTTGCTGCCTTTGAGGATCAGGTTGATGCGGCTCGGGCCGTTGCCGCACCATGCCAGCAGGGCTTCCATCAACGGGGCAACCACGTTGTGCCCGGGAGTCCCGATCAGGCAATGCGGCGGCCAAATACAGTGCGGATACCGGCCCCCGGCCGCCAACTGCTCGAGGTAGCGGACCGTTCGCCCGTGAAACTCGCCGCGCGTGGTGGTGAACTCTCCCAGATCCCGAGAACGCCCCTGGGCGTCGGTCCGGCTGCCCAGGATCACGCCGTCCTCCACCCGCATGATCGTAAACGGCTCCGGGTGGCGACCGCTTGGGTCGCAAAACCAAAGGGGATGGGCGACGTGGAGAAGCTGGTGGCTGTCCAAGGTGACGTCAATCAGGTCGATCCGGCTGCCCAGCCGCCGGATCAGCCCGGCCACGCGCCGCATGTCCTCCCAGGCACCCGGGATACACAGCTCGCCGTCGTGCAACTCCTGCTGCCGCCCGGGATCGACCTGCCGACAAAACGAGTTCTGCGGGTCAACCAGGACAAGTTGCACGCTGTGGGGCACGGGAACGTCCGACGGGCTCGGGGGGCGGCGGCACTGCACTTCCACACCCGACAGTCTACCCCGCCCGACGCCGGACGGGAACGTCGTAGTGCGGGCCCCTCAAGACGTGTCCCGGGCCGAAGGGGTCGCGGCGGTGCTCGCCGGGGCGGTAGACCCGAATCTGCGGACGCCCCAACAGGCGAACCGCCAGCGGGGCCACCGCCGTGGCCGCCCAGACAAACGTCATCGGCTCGACCGGGATGCGGAAGCGGACCGAAACGATCACCAGCGAGTGAAACAGCGCCACCACGGCGAAAATCGCATAGGTCGGCCAGAGTTCCCGCCAGCGGCCACGCGAGATCGACAGCCCGATCAACGCCAGCACCAGCCAGGCCACCGTGCTGATGCGGTACAGGCGGTTGGCCGCCTTGGGGTTGGTCTGGTCGAACAGCAGGAAGTACCGCAACCGCCTCAGGCAAAGCCGCCCGTACTGGGCCGGGTTGGCGCGGACAAACCGCCATGCCCGCCGGCCCAACAGCCGGCTCCGTTGCGGCTCGCTCAGTCCCGCAAACTCCCGGTAGCCGGCCGGCTTCAGCACGACGTCGTCGATGTACAGCGTCTCGTGCCGTGCCTCCCACAGTGCCCGATCCATCCCCCTGAGCGTCCCGTCGTGCTCCACCCGCAGCAGCTCGGCCGAGGACTTGGGAATCTTGTCGGTTCCCCAACTGATAGGGTTGTTGCCTTGCCAGAAGGCGTAGCCGAAGGTCGACTTGATCGGCACCGGCCGGCCGTGGACCATCCAGTTGCGCACCGTCCACGGGGCGATGATCAGCGCGGCCACGGCGGCCATCAGCGCCACCCGGGCCAACGGAGCCCGGTCAAAACGGCCCCTCCAACTGCCGGCCGCCTCGCCCAGCCAGAAGACCACCGCACAGATCGGCAGTGCCAGGGCCAGGATCGGCTCGACCAGCAGCAGCGTCCCGGCCAGACAGCCGGCCAGGATGGCCCCGCCGCGGGTCGCCCGCCACCTCGGCGAGACGCAGACCGCCAGCAGCAGCGTCAGCACCAGCGCGGCGCAAAGGGCAACTTGGAGATGCGTGACCATGTAGAGGTGGGTGGGATAGACGGCCGCTCCCACCGCGGCCACCCAACCGACGCTGGGCCGCTCGGGCAGCAGCGACCATCCCAGCCAGGCCACCGTCAGGACCAGGGCCGTGCCGGCGAGGCACTGCAACAGTTCGACGGCCAGGATCGCCTGGGGCGTGGCGCTGCCGAGGCACCACCAGACGGCCGCTAGCAGCAGGGGATAGAAGGGTGCTTGTTGCGAGGTGGGGCCTTCGCTGCCGAGAAACTCGATCGAAAACCCCCGTCCGGCCAGGAAGTTCTCGGCAATCCGCCCGTGCTCATACCCCACCGGCCCGGCGTGGTCGGTAAACAGTGCCGACACGACCCAAAACCGCAGCCCCAGGGCCAGGCCGCCCAGCAGCACCAGCCCGATGATCCTCCGTGACCCGTTCATGGCGGGCGGGATTGTACGCGACCGGGGCAAACGGGGCAATACCGCATTAGGCCCCTACCGGTGGTCCCCCCAAAGAATGCCGCGACCGGTGCGCACCCGACATAAAGCCGCGACCGGTGGTCGCGCCAAAGAATGCCGCGACAGGTGGTCGCGCCAAAGAATGCCGCGGCCGGCCATCCCCAGTTCTGCGGCCCTCAACGGCCACTACCGCCCCCCGGCGGCCCACTCAGTGGCTAA
>CAZUAM010000820.1:0-2639 GCA_964618095.1 uncultured Planctomycetaceae bacterium
AGCCCTCGTGAAAACCTCAATTACGTCACAAAATCACCAAAACTGAACACCCCAGTTGCGTCCCCTTTTTTTCTCGCTTGGAGGCTGCGCGATGAAATGCCTCGGATGCGTGACCCTGATTGCGGCGGTGGTCGGGCAGGCAGGGGCGGGTGAGGGGAGGCCGTGCGGGTTGCCGCCGACGGCCGAACGGACGCTTATCGAGCGGGACTGGCGGATGCAGGACGGGATCGGCACCGAGCGGGAGCCGAGCACGTATCTGGCGGCGGTCGAAAGGACGCTCGGGAGGGGAGATCGGCTGATCGCGGACCTGCGGGCAGATGGGGTCGCGCTCGACGAGGAAGCCGCCCAGTGGGAAAGGCTGCGAAGCCGCTGGCAGGAGCTCTCAAGGTGGAAGCGCGGCGACCGGCCGGAGTGCGAGCAGCTCTGGCGTGAGGTACACGCTCTCGGGCGGCGAATTGCCTTGAGGAATCCGTCGGCACAAGTCGGGCCGCTGCTGTTTGTCAAGCGGGTGCCGAGTGCGTTCAGCCACCAGCTTACGCAGTACTACGGTCGCGACGCCCGGCCCGGCGGCGGACTGTTCGTGCTTCCGCGGCCCGGCCGGTCGATGCGTATCCGGCAGCTTGCCGCAGAGTTGCCCACCGGCAGCTACCAGCATCCGGAGGTTTCCTGCGACGGCCGCCGGGTGCTGTTTTCATATTGCCGGGTGGAGGAGGCCCCACGGAATCGGGAAGACCACCCGAACGTGTTCTATCATATCTACGAGGTCGCGTCGGACGGCGGGGGCCTGAGGCAGTTGACGACCGGGCCATACGACGACTTCTCGCCGCGATATCTGCCCGGCGGCCGGATCATGTTCGTCTCCACGCGGCGGGGTGGATTTCACCGCTGCGGCCGAGGGCCGTGTGCGGTCTACACGCTGGCGATCATGGGGCCCGACGGGAGCAATCCGCATCCGGTCTCGTACCACGAGACGCACGAGTGGGACCCGGCGGTGTTGAGCGACGGGCGGGTGATTTACACGCGCTGGGATTACGTCGATCGGCACGCGGTCCACTACGAGCAGCTTTGGACGGTGCGGCCGGACGGCAGCGACCCGAGGATCTTCTACGGCAACAACACGTTCAACCCGGTGGGCGTTTGGGAAGCCCGGGCAGTGCCGGGATCGAGTCTGGTGATGGCCACCGCGGGGGCCCATCACGCGATGACGGCCGGCTCGATCATTCTGTTGGACGTTAGGCGGGAGCTGGACGGGCTGGGGCCGATCAGGCGGCTTACGCCCGACGCCCTGTTTCCCGAGAGCGAGGTGCCGCTTGCCCGGGAGCCGGGCGGGCAGTGGCACGCACCGGTTGGTGTAACCACACCACCGCCGGAGTCGCCCGACTCGCGGCGCTGGCCCGGTCATTGTTACCGTACGCCTTATCCGCTTTCGGAGAAGCACTTTCTTGCGGCCTATAGTTTCGATCGTCTGATCGGCGAGCCGACGGCCAATCGGCCGAACATGTTCGGCATCTACCTGGTCGACGGTTTCGGGAACAAGGAGCTGTTGTATCGCGATCCGCACCTCGGCAGTCTTTGGCCGGTGGGGCTTCGGCGGCGTGCGGCCCCGCCGGTGGTGCCGCCGGTCGCGGAGGAGACAGACCAGCGGCAGGGGGTGTTTTTCTTGTACGACGTCTACGCAAGCCAGCCACGGTTGCCCAAGGGTGCGATCAAACGGCTGCGGATCGTCCAGGTATTGCCCAAGACGACGCCTCACATCAACGATCCGCCGGTGGGGATCGCCAACGCATCGCCGGCCAAGCAGGTGCTGGGCACGGTGCCGGTCGAGCCGGACGGATCGGCCTGTTTTTCGGCTCCGGCGGGAGTTCCCTTGTCGTTCCAGGCGTTGGATGAGCGGGGCCAGGCGGTGCAGATCATGCGGAGCATTACCTACCTCCAGCCGGGCGAGCGGGCGTCGTGTGTGGGCTGTCACGAACCGCGAACCTCCGCCCCGCCGCCGCGCCGGATGGCCGCGGCGCTGAAGTGCGAGCCTTCCGCCATCGAGCCGGGCCCGGACGGCTCGAATCCGTTTAGCTATCCGATCCTGGTGCAGCCGGTTTTGGACCAGCGCTGCGTGGAGTGTCACAGCCGGGCGAAACCGGACGGCGAGGTGGTCCTCAGCGGCGAGCCCCAGGGTCACTACACGGTCTCGTACAACGCCTTGGCCCCGCGCGTGTCATACTCCGCTTGGGGCGGCCGGCCCGGCGATTTTCGCCGCGTAAACAGCGAGCCGCTTACGCGGCCCGGGCATTTCGGCGCACGGGGAAGTCCGCTGATGAAGCTCCTGCTCGAGGGACACGAGGGCGTGGTGCTCAGCGGGGCGGAAATCGAACGGCTGGCCACCTGGATGGACGCCAACGGACTGTTCTACGGCACGTTCGACCGGGCCGATCAGGCTCGGCAAAGGCACGGCGAGCGGATCGAGGGACCGAAGCTTCAGTAGTGCTGGGGTGGTCCGGCGGCTTTTGCACTTGAGCAGTTCAGCCGCCGTCGGGGCAGCGGCTGGAAGGGATGAGGAGGTTTCTTTTTTGGGGCCGCGAGTAGTGGCCAATCACCGCTCCACCGGCACAAGGCCGGTGGTGGCGGACACGATACTTACAGTT
>CAZUAM010000821.1:0-2635 GCA_964618095.1 uncultured Planctomycetaceae bacterium
GGCATGGACTTCCGCTCGGCCCAGGACTTCGCCAAAGACGAGGCCGAACGGCTGGTGGAAGGCCAGTTGCTCGACGCCATCGACGAGAACCTCCCCGACGAGGTCGACACCCGCGAATGGAACTGGGAAGCACTGGCCAAGATGGTCAACACCCGCTGGCGCCTGAGCGTGCGCGACCGCGATCTGAAACGGATCGGGCGCGACGACGTGGCCGAGTTCCTGATCGAGAAGGCCCGGGCAGCCGTGCAGAGAATCGATCTCGATCAGGGTGCCCGGTTCCTGGACCCCGACTTCGGCTTGCAGACTGCCTGTGCGTGGGTGCGTCACAAGTTCGGCATCGAACTGGCCCCGGATGAGGTCCGCCAATTGGAGCCCGAACCGTTCAAAGAACTGGTCCGCACTCGGGCCACAGGGGCCTACGACGAGAAGGAAATCGAGTACCCGGTGATGGCCGGGCTGTACCACTTCACCACCCGCGACGGCGGCGGACACAAGCGATACGACCGCGAGAAGCTGGTGGAGTGGGCCCGGGAACGGTTCAGCGCCGAGTTGAGCCTCGACGATCTCCGCAACAAGCAACGTGACGAAATCCGGGCCTTGCTGATCGAGCGCAGCCGCCGCTACACCGAGCGGGCCGGCCAGGTGACGGCTGAGGCCCAGAAGTGGGTCGAGAAGCTCTTCGGCGAGGGAGGTTCTGCGGCGCACCTGCCGCGCGACGACCGCAAGCTGCGGGCGCTCTGCGATTGGCAGGTCGAGAACTTCCGCTACGAGGTCTCGCCCGAAGAAATCGCCGCCATGAGCCGCCAGCAGTTGGAAAACCACCTGGTCAACGCGATCGACGAAAAGTTCCGCCCCGAAATGCGGAAGATGGAACGGGCATTGGCCCTGCAACTGCTCGACGGCGCCTGGAAAGACCACTTGCTGGCGATGGACCATCTCCGCAGCAGCGTGGGCCTGCGCGGCTACGCCCAGGTCGACCCCAAGGTGGAATACAAGCGCGAGGGGATGCGAACCTTCGAGGCCATGTGGGACTCGGTCGGCGAACGGGTGACCGACTTGATCTTCCGCATGGAGCAGCTCGACGAGAGCTTCGTCGGTTCGACCTGGACCGAAGCCGAGGCGATTCACGAAGACGCGGCTTCGGCGGGCGAGATCGCCGCGCAGCAGCAGGCGGCCATCGACGGCACGCAGGCCGACCACAAACCCGAACCGATCCGGCACCGCGAAAAGCGAGTCGGCCGCAACGAGCCCTGCCCCTGCGGCAGCGGCAAGAAGTTCAAGAACTGCTGCATGAGGAAGGGGAGCCTGACGTAGAGGGAGGATACGCCGCTACCACGGAGGTGAACGTCATGATCGACGCAACGATTCAAAGAGAGCTTCTCGCTCAAGTAGCTCAGTTGCCCGAAGAAAAGCAGCGTCGGGTGCTCGACTTCGCGCACGCGCTGGCCGGCTCGACGCCACGCGGCGTCCCTGGCAGCCAATTACTACGATTTGCGGGCACCATGACGCGGGAGGAGGCAAAGGAAATGCTGACGGCAATCGAAGAGGATTGTGAGCGGGTAGATCCCGATGAATGGTAGGTTTCTACTGGACACGAACATTGTGGTGGGGGTCTTCGCGGACGATCCCGCGATTCGCCGACGCCTCGAACAGCGCGCGGAAGTATTGCTCTCCGTGGTCGTAGTCGGTGAATTGTATTCCGGTGCCCAGAGGTCTAGGCAAGTTGACGACAACCTCCGACGGATTCATCGGCTCCTTGCTGAATCTGTGGTGCTTGCTTGCGATGTCGGCACGGCATACGAGTACGGGACGGTCCGCAACGAGCTTCGGCTCAAAGGCCGGCCGATTCCAGAAAACGACATTTGGCTGGCCGCCCACGCGAGACAGCACAACCTCACCCTTGTTTCCCGCGATCGCCATTTCTCGGAAGTGGACCGGTTAGAGTGGGAACAGTGGTGAGCGCCTGTTGGGAAAGGATTCCTTTCGTGCCGCATCTGCTCAATTTCCTCTATCTGCTGTTGATCTTGCTTGCCCTGCCGTGGCTCGTGTGGCAATCCATACGCAAGGGGAAGTACCGCGAGGGATACGCCGCCAAGCTGCTCGGCCGGGTACCGCGGCGTGCGTCAGAGAAGACGTGCATCTGGCTGCACGCGGTGAGCGTGGGTGAAGTCAATCTGCTGGCCCCGCTGATTGAGGAAATCGAACGGCAGAGGCCCGATTGGGAGTGCGTCATCTCGACCACGACCATGACCGGCATGGCCCTGGCCCGCAAGAAATACGCCCGGCTGACGGTCTTCTACTGCCCGCTGGATTTCAGTTGGGCGGTGGCGGCGGCCATGCGGCGAGTTCGGCCCGACGTGCTGGTCCTGGCCGAGCTGGAGTTGTGGCCGAACCTGATTCGTGCGGCCAGGCGGTTCGGGGCCCGGGTGGCGGTGATCAACGGTCGCCTCAGCGAGCACAGTTTCCGGGGATACCGGCGGATCCGGCCGCTGGTCGGGAGGCTATTGACACAGATCGACCTGGTGGCCGTCCAGGACGAGACTTATGCCGAGCGTTTTCGCGCCTTGGGGACTCCGGCGGCGGCGGTGCAGGTGACCGGCTCGATGAAGTACGACGGGGCCCAAACCGACCGGAA
>CAZUAM010000822.1:0-2626 GCA_964618095.1 uncultured Planctomycetaceae bacterium
CGCCTCCCTTGGCGGATACCGAAATCCCCGGCCCCAAAATCCGTGACGGTCAGAATAATCCGGGCTAACACAGACAACGCGGGGCAGCACGATTGCGCCCTGAACGTCTTGGCTGAGGTATTGGGTGAACGTCACCACAACGGACCTCCACAGCGCAAGACCTGCCGCAACTGCGGCCGGCGGTGGGAGTCTGGCGAAACTCGTTGTCCAGAATGCGGCACGGTCCGCCAGGGCGCCGAGAAGATGTGGAATGGGAAGCCCTGGACCCAGAACGACCGGCAATGCGTGCCCGACTGGGAGGAGCGGGCGGTCATGGCCGAGATCGTCCACCTGCACGACGAAGAGGGCTTCAGCTATTCGGCAATCAGCGATTCGGTCGAACGGCGGCTCTGCGAATACGAAGGGCGCGAATTTAAGGACTCAGCTTCCTTCAAACGGAAGTGGGCTCCCTCGAAGTGCCGGCGGGCGTACTTCACGTACCAAAGGATCTTGCAGGCGGAGGGGCCGAAGCGCCCCCGCACGGCAAGCCCCGCGGGACGAAACTGCCCGACTGGAACCGATTCGGCGGCGGCGGCCACGAGATCCGCAACGTCAGCCTGGGCGACGAAGCGATGCGGCTGGCTGGGGAGAGTCGAGCGATCGACCCGTAGTTGATCGAACGAGTCAAGGACCAACTCCGGACGATCGACGGGCGGATCCGCCCGGGGACGATCTACAAGTCGGGCCCGGCGAGCACCACCAACGACCGCAGTGGTCGCAATCCCCACCGCCGCGGTTGGTCCTCCAAGCCAAGCCCGGGCGTCCCTACACTCTGAAGTATCCACGTTGCTCGAAATCGGTATCGGCGGTACAATCGGCCGCTCATTTCTCATTTCTGTGCATTTCAGTCGACGGATGTCAAGGAGGACAGGTCGATGAGTTCGGATCCCGTCCGGAAGTCGGACACCCTCAACCCTTTCGAACAGCTTCGTCTCGCCCGGCAGATCATCGAGCAGGAAAGCAGGACGCTCCTGGAGGTGGCCCGACGGCTGGACAACCAGTTTTGCCGGGCGGTCGAGTATTTGTATACGTGCCGCGGCAGTGTGATCGTCTGCGGAATGGGTAAGGCCGGGCTGGTGGGGCAGAAGATCATGGCCACGCTGGCCTCTACCGGCACACGCAGCCACTACCTGCATCCGGCGGAGGCCGTCCACGGGGACCTCGGCCGGGTGCACCACGACGACGTGATGCTGATCCTCTCCCAGAGCGGCCAGACGGAGGAAGTCGTTCGGATCCTCCCCTCACTGGGGGGGCTCGGGGTGTCCATCTTGGCGGTCACGGCCAGGGCCGACAGCACGTTGGGACAAGCGGCGGCGGTCGTGCTTGAACTTGGGCCGCTCGACGAGGCCTGCTCGCTGGGGCTGGCTCCCAGCACGAGCACCACCGCGATGCTGGCGCTGGGTGACGCCTTGGCGTTGGTGACCAGCCGGATGCGGAACTTCGCCCGCGAGGACTACGCCCGATCCCACCCCGCCGGCAGCCTGGGACGCAAGCTCAGCAAGGTCGACGATCACCTCCGCGCCTTGGCCCGATGCCGGGTGGCGTCGCAGCAGAAGACGGTCCGCCGGATATTCGTCGAGCTGAGCGTGCCCGGGCGGCGGACCGGCGCGATTATGCTCGTCAACGGCAAGGGAAAGCTCAGCGGAATCTTCACCGATAGCGACCTGGCACGGCTGTTCGAGCACCGGCGTGAACAAGCCCTGGACCAGCCGATCCGGGAGGTGATGACCGCGCGGCCGGTGACCGTCCGGATGGGCACCAAGATGATCGACGCCGTGGCGGCAATGGCCCAGGGGAAGATCAGCGAGTTGCCGGTGGTCGACGCCGAAGACCGGCCCGTCGGCCTGATCGACGTTACCGATGTGGTCGGGATGTTTCCGGAGTTGAACGAACACGAGGGTGAACGTCCGTCGAGACCCGAATACCGGGTTTTCCGCGAGCCACGCACCGCGTGATTCGCGGGAAACCGGAAAACGGTGGAAAAGGCTGTCAGGAACCGTTTTGGCGAGTATTCTTGCGTGGGCATTGGACCGGCGGCCTGGGTGGATCGCGTGGTTACGTGGCGATTCACTTGGGCTCAATTCGTCTCGTTGTCGTCATTGCGGACAGCTGGCACATCGGTGTCTACTCGATCGCGACGCGCCTCGTCAGGTGACGGCAACCGAGCGGCGCTTTTGGATAGGATGCTGAAGAGTTTCCGAGGGCGTTGCATCAACAATGGATCATCTGCAAGTTGTTGAGCCAACTTATGGTAAATTGTCTCAATCAAGAGACGAGTTCGACCATCCATTGTTACCTTAACAATCAGCACGTCGGCAAGTCGCATCACGACCTCGTCAAACTTCTCGATTTGCTTTAGAAGCTTCTTGGTCGCGGACGCTCGCTTCTCTAGAATGTCGGCGCTCGCTCTGTCAGTCGCGACGCCGATAAGCGCATCTCGCATTCTGCGAAAAATGGCTTTGACTTTTTGGCTCGTCAGAAGCCTCTTTGACCGATACCAGAGTTCCGAATACCACGAACCAATCTGTGTAATTTCTCAAAGTGAAAATGCTATCACGGTTACATCTGTACAATCTCCTTGAGTTTC
>CAZUAM010000823.1:0-2615 GCA_964618095.1 uncultured Planctomycetaceae bacterium
GGCGGCAAGTCCCGGCGCGGCCGCCGGGGCCAAACATTGCGGAATTCCCGGAATCACGAAATCCCATTTAGCGGTCGTATAGTAGGAAACGGGAACGCCTTCGCAAGAAGCCTTCCAACGCGGGACGGTAGATCGACTCGATCTCCGCGACGCTCTTGCCCGCCAAGACGGCCTCTAATACCTCCCGGTTGCCCAACAGCCGATCGTACCCCTCGGCTTTCCAGGCCCGCGGATACAAGATCCGCAGTTGGCGAGCGATCTCGAAACCGGTCCGAAGGGGCTCGAACGCCTTGCGGTCGGTGATTGTGATAGCAACGCCCCGGCAACGCCGGCCTCGAAACACGCTGGCATCGGGTGTGAAGGCAACGGCACGAAACCGGACGCCGGGCAAGCGAGCTTGATTCAACACCCGCTCCAGCCGGTCTCCATCGAGCCACGGGGCACCAATGATTTCGAAGGGAGTATCGGTGCCCCGCCCCACTGAGAGATTCGTGGTCTCCAACAGGCCGATCCCCGGATAAAGGGTCGCTTCGGTCAAGCTCCGCATGTTGGGCGACGGATTGACCCACTTCAGGCCCGTTGCATCGAAGAATTCGCTCCGCCGCCACCCTTCAACGCGAACCACCTGCAAGTCAAGCTCGAGGCGACGCTCGCTGCTGAACATCTGCGCCAACTCGCCCACCGTCATTCCGTGCCGAACGGGGATCCGGTGATATCCGACGAACGACTCGCGTCCGGCGTCGAGCAGCGGGCCGTCGACGTCGACGCCGTTGATCGGGTTTGGCCGGTCGAGCACCACCAATCGAACCCCGTGCTTTGCCGCTTCCTCCATCGCGTAGCCCAACGTCGAAGTATATGTGTAGAAACGCGTGCCGATGTCTTGGACGTCGAAGACCAGCGTGTCGATTCCTTTGAGCATCTTCGACGTGGGCCTGCGGGTCTTTCCATAGAGGCTGTAGACGGGCAGCCCGGTCTCCGGGTCGCGGCTATCGGCGATGTGGCTTTTGTCGAGCTTGCCCTGGAGCCCGTGTTCCGGGCTGAGCAGGGCGACCAGCTCGACGTTCGGCGCCTTCTTCAGCAGCAGGTCGGTGCGGATGCCTTCCCGACTGATGCCCGTCTGGTTGGTGATCAGCCCCACGTGCCGCCCGGCCAGTTGCCGAAACCCGTCGCGCCGCAGCACGTCGATTCCGGCCAGCACGGCAGGCGGCTTCCGACCCAGGACGGCGTCGGCGGCAACCGTGCCGATCCGGCCGGCCAACGGATTCACGGCACCCTTGCCGTCGGGATGCAGTCGATTGCCCAAAAAGATCACAAACAGCTCCAGCTCGGGGTCCATCCAGATTACCGTGCCCGTGAATCCTCCGTGACCGAACGCCCGGGACGAAAACGACCGGCCTCGATTGGAGGAATAGCCGGTCTTGATGTCCCAGCCCAGTCCCCGAAAACCACCGGAGACCCGGTACGGCCTGGTCATCTTGGCCACGGTCTGGCGGCTGAGAATGCGGACGCCCCCGAGTTGGCCTCCACCCAACATCATCCGGGCATAGACCGCCAGGTCTTCGGCAGTGGAGAAAACTCCGGCGTGCCCGGCAATGCCGCCGAGTAAGTAGGCCCGGGGGTCGTGCACCTCGCCCCGGATCCAGGCTCCGTCGCGCCGCTCCGTCGGCGCGGCGCGGCGGCGGAGACTCTCCTCTGGAAGATACCCGGTCTGGTTCATCCCCAGCGGTTGGAAGATCCTCTCCCGGGAAAACTCGTGCAGGCTCTTTCCCGAGATTCGCCGGACGAGTTCCCCCAGCACGAGATAGCCCACGTCGCTGTAGATGAACTTGGAGCCGGGAGGCACCCGGGGCCTGAGGGCAAAAATCCGCTGCCACGCCTTCTCCGGCCCTTCGGTATAGTCGGCCAAGGGGTTGTCCGGAATCAAGCCGCCTTGGTGGGTCAGAAGCTGAAGGATCGTAACGTCCTCTTTGCCGTTGCGGCCGAACTCGGGAACGTGCCGGGCAACCCGGTCCTCCAGCCGGACTTTGCCCTGCTCCACCAGCACCATCACGCTGGTGGCCGTGGCGATCGGCTTGGTCAAAGACGCCAGGTCGAACACCGTGTCGGTGGTCATCTCCACACGGCGGGGCTCGACCTGCCGGTACCCGTAGGCCTTCAATAACACGACCCTCTCCCGGCGGCCGACCAGCACAACGCACCCGCACATCCGTTTCGACTTCAGGCCTTCGACGACGATGCGGTCGATCTGTCGCAGGCGGCCGGAGTCCATGCCGACCTCTTCCGGCGGCGCCAAGGTCACTTTACCTGGCGAGGACTGGGCCGTCGGGATCTCCACCAACAGGGCGACAAGCCCTGCCAGCAGATAACAGAACAGCCGCGTCATGCATTCTCGGTCAAACACGCGACGCGAGAACGCGACACGGCAACGCTCCAAGTTGTCAGGGCTAAGGAAAGCCGGATCGTTGCAGGCTGTCTTGCGGTGAGAGTACGTCATATCTTGGCCGGAGTGTCGATGCGTGGCGAGGAAAGAAACGGTCATGACGGCAAGCGGATCGCCTTCCGGCACGGAAGCACCTGCCGGCAAAGGGCCGTACCCGGCTAAATGGAGTTGCACG
>CAZUAM010000824.1:0-2611 GCA_964618095.1 uncultured Planctomycetaceae bacterium
TACAGCGAGACGCTCGACTGGAAGGACGGCGAGTATCAGTTCGACTTTCCGATGGTGGTCGGGCCGCGGTACATCCCCGGCGGAGGCAGTGCACCCGCGCCGATGACCACCGGCCGGCCGACGGCGGAAGTGCCCGACGCCGATCGCATCACTCCACCGGTCACACCCGAGGGGACCCGGGCCGGACACGATATCTCGATCACCGTAAACCTCGACGCCGGGCTGCCGCTTCGGCGGATCGACTCGAAGCAGCACGCGGTCACGGTCGATTATCCGGTGGCCGACAAGACCCGGGCGGTGATCCAGCTCAAACAACAAAAGACCATTCCCAACAAGGACTTCGTGCTGGTCTACGAGACGGCCACTGACAAGATCGAGGACACGCTGCTCGCACACACGGATCAGCGCGGGAAGTTTTTCACGCTGGTGCTCCAGCCGCCCAAGCGGGTGCGGAAACAGCTTATCGTGCCCAAGGAGATCGTGTTCGTGATCGACAAGAGCGGCTCGATGAGCGGGTTCCCGATCGAGACCGCCAAGCAGGCGATGCGGCTTTGCATCCAGGGATTGCATGAGAACGATACGTTCAACCTGATGACCTTCGAGGGCGGCGTGGGTTTCTGCTTCGAGAAGCCGGTGCCCAACACGCTGGCCAACCGCCAGCAGGCGCTGCAATACCTCGGCAGCCTGCAGGGCAGCGGAGGGACCGAGATGATGAAGGCCATCCACGCCTGCCTGGCCGGGCAGGACGACCCGGAACGGGTGCGGGTGGTCTGCTTCATGACCGACGGCTACGTGGGCAACGACATGGCCATCATCGACGCGGTGAAGCAAAACGCCGGCATTGCGCGGGTGTTTTCGTTCGGCATCGGGCGGAGTGTGAACCGGTATCTCTTGGACGGGATCGCCCGGGCGGGCCGCGGTGAGGTCCATTACATCCTCGACGAGCGCCAGGCCACCGGGGCCGCCGAGCGGTTCTACGAGCGGGTCCGCACGCCCGTGCTCACCGACATCGATCTCGACTTCGGCGGCCTGGCCGTCGAAGGGCTCTATCCCGGCCAAGTCCCCGACCTGTTCAGCTCCAAGCCGGTGGTGGTCAAAGGCCGCTACAAGCAGGGCGGCAAGGGGACGATCACCCTGCGGGGCAAGACGGGCGAAGGAAAGTTCGAGCGGAAGATCGCAGTCACCCTGCCGGGGGAAGAGCCGAAAAACGAAGTCCTCGCCTCGCTCTGGGCCCGGGCCAAGGTCGCCCACCTGATGCACCAGGACCTGGCGGGCGTCCAGCGCGGCCAGCCCAACCCGGCCACGAAGGAAGAGATTCTGGGGTTGGGGCTGCGCTACCAACTGCTCACACAGTTCACCAGCTTCGTGGCGGTCGAGCATCTGCGGATCACCGAGGGCGATACGGTCCGCACCGTGCCAGTGCCGGTGGAGATGCCCGAGGGAGTCAGCTACGAAGGTGTGTTCGGCCCCGGCGGAAGGGCAGTAGCTGGCCTCGCATTTTCACCCAACGGCAGGATGCTGGCTTCGCGGTCCAGCAATGAGTCCGCCCGGATGTGGAGGATGGCCGGGCCCGCAGCTAAGAAGCCGCAAGCCGGTCCAGCCGGGGCCCGTCTACAGTGGGGTCGAGCGGACACGCTGAGAAGAGAGCTTGAGGCACTGGAGGAGGCTGGCAAGTCGGATGACGAGAAGAAGCCCGTTGTCGAGCAGTTGCTGAAGCTCAAACTGGCCCCAGAGCTTCAAGGTCTGGCCGAGAAGGTGGCCAAAGAGGGCACCGACGGCAACCTGATCGCCGACAAAATTCGGGTCAAGAAGGGCCGAATTGAGATCCGTGTGCAACTGACCGCGCTCTCCGACGAGGTCTTGGCGAAGCTAAGGAAGTACGGTTTCAAGGAACTCGCCCGAGCCAAGTCGGTCAACCTGCTGATCGGCACGATCGACGTGAAGCAACTCGAAGCGCTGGCCAAGTTGCCGGGGGTCCGCCGGATCGATCCGTCGTTCTAACAAGTGGCCAGCAAGAGTCCAAATCGGTACATCGTCGATGGGCATCACCTCAGGTCGCTACCAGCGAGCTGGCGCGGGGGGTTCGGCCGTGCTCGGCGAGTTGGTGTGGGGTCTGGAAGGGTGGTGGGGGCCTGGAGGTCTTCTGGTACGTTTTGACAAAAGTATCCCCAAAGACCCGCCTCAGCGAACGTGGGCTCGGCCAATAGCCCGTTCCCCAAACGCGAACTCCTGGGCAGTCCGGGCGGCGGTGGTGGCCGGTCGACTGGGGATCGACCCGGCTTGCGGCAACGTAACTTGAGCCTTGCGGCGCGCGCAACGGAATGGCCTCCGTCACCCGGGTCTCTCCACAGCAGCCTGCTCGATAACTCTGGGGCAACTATAAGGCCAGCTATCCACAAGACTCAAACATCTCTATTCGTGCCCCTCAGAAGGGGAGCATCGATTGGAAGCGGCAAGCTTCCGGGACAGAAGAGCCGGACTCACTGGCCGCAACAGCGTGTCAGGGGCGACAGGACCAAGTGGGCTGTGATGAGTGTTCCGGACCTAGCCGAACCGGCGGAACGTGTCAACCGGTTTGAGACAACTCCTCGTCGAATTTAGTGTAGCGCGG
>CAZUAM010000825.1:0-2609 GCA_964618095.1 uncultured Planctomycetaceae bacterium
GTAATGGCCGCGTGGGTGACGACGTCACACACAACGTCCGCACCATCACCGACGTACCGCTGCGGCTCTCCGGCGAGCGGATCCCGCCGCTCTTCGAGGTCCGCGGCGAGGTTTACATGCGCAACTCCGACCTGGTCGAGCTAAACCAGGAACAGCAGCGCAAGGGCGAGGCGCCCTTTGCCAATACGCGAAACGTAACCGCCGGCAGCGTGCGGCTCCTCGACCCGCGGATCTGCGCCGCACGCCGACTGCGACTCTTCTGCCATGGGGTCGGCTACGTCGAGGGCCTGCGGTGGCAAACCCACACGGCCTTCCTCGACGAGCTTCGCCAATACGGCCTGCCTCCTACGCCGGAGGTGGAATGCTTCAGCTCGTTTTCCGGCGCCCTCGAGCATTGCCAGCGCCTGATCGAGCGGCTGCACGAGCTGGATTTCGAGATCGACGGGCTGGTGCTGAAGGTCAATCGGTTCGACCAGCGCCAGCGGCTGGGCGCCACCTCCAAAAGCCCCCGCTGGCTGATCGCCTACAAATTCGAGAAGTACGAGGCGACTACGCGGGTCGTAAAGATCGAGACGCAGGTCGGCAAGACCGGCACGATCACGCCGGTTGCCAACCTCGAGCCCGTGGAGATTGCCGGCACGACCGTCAGCCGGGCCAGCCTGCACAACGCCGACGAGATCCAGCGCAAGGACGTCCGCCGGGGCGACGTGGTGGTGGTGGAGAAGGCGGGCAAGATCATCCCCCACATCGTCCGGGTGGAGAAGCACGAGCGGAAGGGGCCCCTGCGGAAATTCGTCTTCCCCACCGAGTGTCCCGAGTGCGGCAGGAAGCTCGTCAAGGACGAAGGGGGCGTCTACATCCGCTGCCCCAATCTCGAGTGCCCCGCCCAGGTCCAGCAGCGCATCCGCTTCTACGCCAGCCGCAACGCCATGGACATCGAAGGACTGGGCGAGGAGTTGGTTGACAAGCTCGTGAGTGAGAACCTCGTCCGGAACTACGGTGATCTCTATCGCCTGACTGTTGAGCAACTCACAACCTTAGAGTGGGTCGTGGACTGGGGGCCGAACCTTGCACAGAAAATCGTGGCGGGAATCGAGCACACTAAGACATTCGGCCTTGTTTGGCTGCTGAGGGCACTGTCGATGGGGCAGATCAAAGACCGGCAAGCGTCGGCTCTGGCCCGCCATTTCGGCTCGATGAAGTCCCTGATACGCGCCACTGTGCAACAGATATCAACGGTCGGTGGAGTTGGTCCCATTATTGCCGAGGTGGTGCATCATTGGCTTCATAGTGAGATTGGCGAACACACAATTGCGGACCTGAAAAACGTTGGGGTGAGCATGGAATGGAAGCCGGGAAGGCTGGCTACAAATCAGCCCGTGAGAGCGAAAAAGGCGAAAGTCGAGTCTGCGGCAAAACGCCTTGGGGTCTTGGAGTTCAAGAAGCGACTGATCTACTATGTCAGCGGTGTGAAGGAAGACGGCAAAAAGAGAGGGGCTTTGGGGTTGGGAGAGACGAGCGTCGAGCAGCTTGTGGATGAAGGACTGGTGAAGGACTACGGTGATCTGTACCGCCTCACGGTGGATGTCCTCAGTCCCCTAAAACGAACCATCAAGATGAGTGAAAGAGTGGCCAAGGGACAGCTCAATCTGATAGCCAAGAGCAAAGACCGCGGCTTAGCCCAGCTCTTGAATGCTCTGGCGATTCGCCACGTGGGCGCGCGTCTGGCAGCGGTCCTGGCCGACAACTTGCGCTCCATGGAGGCCCTAATAGCCGCCGACGTCGAGCACCTTAGCGCGATTAACGAGATCGGTCCGGTAATTGCCGAGAGTGTCTACAGGTTCCTCCACAGCAAGTTTGGCTCGGAAACGATCAGGGATCTAAGCAGCCTCGGCGTGAAGATGGAGTCCGCCGCGCCCGCCCTCGCAGGCCCGCGGGCCTTAGAGGGCAAGACCCTGGTGGTCACCGGGACGCTCTGGGATTACACGCGTGATGACATCAACGAACTGATCACTCGCCACGGCGGTCGGGCCGCCTCGAGCGTCTCCAAGAACACGGACTACGTCGTCGCGGGCGACAAGGCCGGGAGCAAACTAGCGAAGGCACGGCAACTCGGAGTCCCGGTGCTGACACGGGAGGAGTTCGAGAGATTGTTGGAGGATTGATGCGGCGTCCAATACATGGTTGGCTGTGTCATTCGCACAAAAGGGACCGACACCTGAGTCCGTTCCGATTAGCCGTTCAGTTAAAGGGACTGCCCTAGATGCCCAGCATTTGTAAAAAGTCCTCTTCGGTGATGATTTCAATATCTTGGCCTTTGCCGACCAACGCTTCTGCCTTCCGCATTTTCCCGCTCTTCGTTTGGCCGTCAGCAAACTTCCGGTAATCTTGATCCCCAACGACGAGGAAGTTCGTTTCTTTCGTCACGCCATTTGCCACTTGGGCGCCTATGTCGACAACAAGCTGCATTGCCTGTCTGCGACTCATTGATTTCAGGGTCCCCGTAAAAGCAAATAGACGCCCAAAAAACGGATGGCTAGCGTCGAGGGCGTCTCCTAAGGCGAGGGGCGGCAAGGAATTTACCGTCGGATTGGGGTTGTCGTCTTGTT
>CAZUAM010000826.1:0-2605 GCA_964618095.1 uncultured Planctomycetaceae bacterium
ACGTGACCTTCCAAGGTTTACCGAAATGGTCCACAAAAACCGTTTGGTGCTAGTCATTTCTTCGGCGATAAATCACTAGAACTTGGAATTCATCGCTCAGCAGGCGTGCCGTCTCCCGTGGACTTCCCCGCTTCAACCGGCATGCGCGAGGACTTCCTCGGGTTCGATTTCCAGGACTTCCCAGTGTCCGTGGCCGTTGGTCACCTTCCAAAGGTTCCCCAGCTCACCCTGTTGGAGAAAGCGGCGGACGAGACTGGCCAGGGGTTCGGGCACGACCAGTCCGATCACGCCCTGCCGGTGGCGTTTGAGCAATTTGGTCATGGCGGTGCGGACACGTTCTTCGGCTTGGCTGAGCATTTCGCCCTCGGGGGGGCAGACGTTCTCGGGCTGTTCCTGCCACTGGCGGTAGACCTTGGGTTGCTTGCGGCGGACGTCCTTGACCAGCATCCCCTGCCAGAGTCCGTGGTCAAGGTTCTGCATCCGGTCCAGCTTCTTCAGCCTGATCCCCAGCCCCTCAGCGATGGCCTTGGCCGTCTGCCCGGCCGGTTGGCTGGGCGATGCATAGATGGTCTGGATTCCCTTCCCCGCCAGTTGATCGATGACCTGCGCCACCTCGAAGCTGCCTTGCTGATTCAGGGGGATATCCAGGGCTCCCTGGATGCGCTGTTGCTGGTCGTAGTCGGTGGATCCGGGACGGATGAGTACGATCTTAAGCATGGCTAAACCCGTACGTCTTTTTCTGATCTTGCCAAGTCGGTCAATTCAGCGATGTACCGGCCGTAGTCGTGTTGCGAAAACAGGGACGACCCGGCCACGAACAAGTTGGCGCCGGCTGCGCCACAAGCTCCAACGGTGTCGGGATTGATGCCGCCGTCGACCGACAGCAGTTTTTTCGGCCCGGCCAGTTCGCGGAGCCGGCGGAGCTTCTCCAGCGCGACGGAGTCGAACTGCTGCCCGCCGAATCCGGGCATCACGCTCATTACCAATACGAGGTCGCAGAACTGGAGGCAGTTTTCGATGTCCGCCAGCGGTGTGGGAGGATTGAGCGTGATCCCAGCCCCCGCGCCCAGAGAGCGGATCTTCTCCAGCATGGGCTGTGGTTCGGGCACGGCCTCGACGTGGACGGTGATCAGGTCGGCCCCTGCCCGGCGGAACTGCTCCAGGTAGCGGCCCGGCTGGGAGATCATCAGATGCACGTCCAGCGGCAGGTTGGTCACCCGGCGGACCGCCTCGACGATCGGCAGGCCGAAGCTGATGTTGGGTACGAAATGCCCGTCCATCACGTCCAGGTGCAGAATCCGAGCCCCTGCTTCTTCCAGGCGGCGGACTTCCCGTCCCAGGTTGGCGAAGTCGCACGCCAACAGCGACGGCCCGACCAGCGGGACGGCGGCGTGCAAACGGGCAAGCAACTGCGAAGCGGACATACGGCAAGCGTGGGAGCCGAGAGAAAAAGGACGGCGACCAAACGGGCAGAGATGCTGCGATAGATGCTCAGGCGGGCTTTCCCCGTCTGCTCACATGGTTGTCTTTCGATCGCAAGTCTTCGATCGCGACGTACCGCCTCAAACAAGCAACCGGCCGCTGGGGCCGGCATGGTTCCGAAAGAACGATCTCGCCGGGAAACAACGACGCCCCGGCGGCTACCCTAAACAGTTAATTTTACCAAGCCTGGCAGGGTCCGTCTGCGCTTGTTTCGGGAAAAAACGGTAAGTCGTTTTACAGTAACGACTTCCGCAGTCACATTTTCGCCAAATCTCCCATCCTCACTGTCCCTCGAGGTCTTCGCTTTGGGGCAGATCATCCAGGCCTTCCAGGCTGAAGAGCCTCAGGAAGCGATCGGTAGTGAAATACTGGGCAGTTCGCCGCTTGGTCTGCTTGCGCTCAATTCGCAGCAGCCCACGACGCACCAGTTGGGCCAATAGGTGGCCGCTGGGTTTTCCCCGCAGGCGGCTGATCTGTTCGCTCGTAAGGGGTTGCTGATAGGCCACGATCGCCAGCACGTCGATGGCCGCCTGGGAGAGCCGGGCTTGGCGAATCCGCCCATAGAACCGGTTCCGCAGCGGGTGAAACGCATCGCGGAGCACCAGCCGGTATCCCGACCCGTCCCTGGCGACCTGGTACGGGCAGCCGTTGGCGGCGTAGCGCCGGTTCAGCTCGTCGGCCAGTCCGGCGATTTCCTCCGGCTCCACGCCCCGCATCAGCTCGGCCGCCCGCTTGGCAGCAAGCGGCTGACCGTCCCGGTTGCCCACAAACAGCATCGCTTCGAGGATCGTCCGGGGGCTGATCTCGCAGGGATCGTCTTCCTCGGCCGATGCTTCCGGTTCTGTTTCGCTGGGCTGGTCCGGCGGTCGCTCATCGGAGACGGGAGCCGCGTCCTCCGCGGCCGACTCTGCCGACGAACTCCGCGGCTCGGCCGGCGATTCCCGTTCGACCCCCATCGCCTGGGCAAAGGCCTCGGTCAGCTCGTTGAGCGAGATGCCCGAGGGCTGGGGCGATTCAGACTGTCGATCCGGCGTCTGCGACATGCGAGTTAGCACTTCAGCTTCAGGAGGCCGCCGTACCGGCGGCCGCTATTGACACTCAGGAAAGTAATGTCCACCTGGTT
>CAZUAM010000827.1:0-2600 GCA_964618095.1 uncultured Planctomycetaceae bacterium
CGTCCGGATACTGCTGTTGCTCGCCGCTGAGGAGGATCCCCCGGGCCAGATGGTTCCAATCGAGCGAATCGTCGTGGGGTGCCAGCATGTTCAGGGTGTAGGCGTAAACCAGGCCCACCCACTGCACCGGCAGACCGAACCAGGAGTGACGCCACTGGGTCGCTCCGAACACCGGCGGCGTGCTATAGACCATGATCGGGTAGCGACCCCAAAGGTAGACGAACGGGACCCCGGAAAGGGCCCATTTTCGCGCATGCTCCAGGTACTCCTTTTGCCCGGTCAACTCGTATCCCCGCACGTAGGCCCAAACCAGGTAGGCCGAGGCCAGCAGGTCCGGCGTATGCAGCGGCACTTCCCAGACCTGTGCGCCGCGGGGTGTGCGGAATCGCTTCATGTACTCCAGGGTACGGACGCCCGCCCGAAGCGCCGTCCGATCGCCGGTCACCCGCGCGTACTCCAGCAGCATGGCCGCCGGCCGGGCACAAACGCCGCTGGCGGTGTTCTCGAAGTGGCCGCGGCGCAACGGGCCGTCGTAGCGGAACGACCCGTCCGACTGCTGCCGCTTCAAGATGCCTTGAACCCGCCCCGATTGGTAATCGAGCCACTGCTGCGCCCGCCCGGTGACGAAGTAGATCGACCCGTTGGGCACGTGGGCCCCGCCCGGCACCAATCGGGAAAGCCTCGGCGCCTCGCCGGTCAACCGCCAGATGGTCGAGGCCATGTCGGCGAACGGCTGGCGGGCCCAGTTCTTCTGGACGCAATGCCCCCAGCCGGCTTCGGTTTTGAGCGGGCCGTCCAGCCCGGCCAGGCAGATCTTCCACTGCTGCTCCGGCGACCGGGGGGCCTCGGGCAGCGGCGGTAACCCCTTCCTTGCCACCGCCCAACGGATCGTCTCCTCCAGCCCCGCATCGTCCACGCGGACGGTGGCCTCGATCTTCGTGCCACGCAGCCCCATGCGGTGGTCGCTGCCCAAGTCGAAGAAGTTAGGCGTGGCGAAGACCGGCTTCAGTTGCATCTCGCTCCAGGTCATGGCCACCGACGCCCGATCCGTCACAACCGTCATCAGCGGCATGGTCACTTTCAACGGGTCGGGGGCGAAGCGGAGATGTTCCGCGGTCTCGATGTCCAGCTTCGACGAGCTCTTCTCACCCTTGCCCAGGTATTCCAGGCCGGCCAGCAGTCCTTGCTCCAGGTCGCCCATTGCCCGCACAACCGGACCTTCGCACGCCTCACGGCTGTCAATCGCAACCGAGATCTCGTTGCCGACGACGGAAATCGAAAGCGTGATTCCCCGACCCCGGAATCGGAGCCCGGGGGCATCGGCAACCAGTCTGAGCGCGGGCAGCGTGCCATCGTAGTGCACCAGCGGCCCCAGGATCGCCGCCAGTCGCCCGTCGGATTCGATCCGCGCCATCGAGCCGTCCCGGGCGATCCGGACGGTAAAATCGCCCAAGGGCCGTACGATCCAGTCGGCTTCTGCTTCCGGATTGTGGATAAAGATCGTTCGACGGACCGGCGGGAAGTCCTTGGCTTGAAGTTCGATGGAGACTGCTTCCAGGGGCCGGGTGCCGTCGATCGGCCGGCTGATCGCGATGGTCGCGCCGCCGTCCAAAGTGTAAGCCCGGCCGGCGGCCGAAAACTCCAGCCGTTCCGCGCCGCCGTTCTTCACTTGGAAACAGATCTGGCCGCCGTCCCTTCCCACCCGCTCGATCGTCAACGGATGCGGCCGCCGGCGAATCAACCGGATCCAGTCGACCTCGAACTCTCCCGGTGCCGCGCCCGGGTCGATCCGCAGATCGGTCAGCCGACCGGGCGCATGGAACTCGGCCGAAGTTTCATGCCACTGGCCATTGTGTCGGAGTTGGAGACGAGCCACCTTGTCTTCCCCGCGCCGCGGAGACTGGTCGGTGGTCCAGTAGACGGATCCATCGCCGCCGGTTCGACTTCGGGCCCTGATCTTCAGCACCAGGTGGCCGGCGGGGAAGTCGACCCTGCGGTGCAGGAACGGATCCGCCCCGGTGGACCGGATCTTCAGCCGGCCGCCCTCCGCCGACAACTCGCAGTCATGCTGGGCAATCCATCCTTCATCACCCTGGTCGAATGTCCATTGGTGCAGCGGTTCCGCAAGCCACACCCGGCCGGCGGGGTTGATCTGGGGGTCGGCGGGCAAGAGCAGGGCAAGCAGAGCGGCTTTCAGGGCGAGCATCTCCGTCCTTTCTTCTCTCGGGTGCAGCCCCGGACCTCAACTCACCGCCCGATTGTCGGTCAATCGGCCCGGCAAGTCAAATTGCGGCGCACTCGGGGGGCCTAGCCTGAATACCGTTCAATTGAGGGCAAACCCGGCGTTAGGACAGTGGCACCGGCGTCTCGCCGGTGTGACGGAACCTGTGGCAGTGCTTTCACTTATGTCTCACCGGCGAGACGCCGGTGCCACTTGATCCTCCTTGATATTGCACTTAATTCAACGGTATGGGGCCTGGCCTTTGCTCAGTCAGTCCTCTCTGAGCCAAAACCACCGACCGGAGAGCCGTTGCGGGAGGTCTGCCCAATCGCCGGCCCCAAATCCGAAATCCCCCGCCCCGCTTGACCAACCGGACCAA
>CAZUAM010000828.1:0-2586 GCA_964618095.1 uncultured Planctomycetaceae bacterium
CGACGTAACGCGTATACGATTGTAAGAAAGCCACTCGACATCGATTACGTGCTTGGTTTGTTGAGCCGGCTTTCTGGGAGACGTGCCTCCGGGGAGCTTCCAAAGCCGCCAGAGGGGTCGTGACACGCAGTCAGGTGTTCGAAAAGGAAGTCACCATGGCAGAAACCGTCGGCAGGGAAGGAAACCGAGGGCTGCTGATCGTCGACGACAATCAGCCGCAACTGCGAACGCTCACGGCCATCATGGAGCAGGAAGGGTTGGAAGTCCTCGCGTGTTCCACGGGTCGCGAAGCCCTGGAGCATTTCAACGGCGGGGGTATCGGCGTTGCCGTAGTAGATCTCCGCCTGCCGGATATTGGTGGCATCGAGCTACTCAAAAGGCTCCAAGACGTAGCGTCTGGTGTGCACGTGATCCTCTACACGGCGTACAGTTCGTTTGAGTCTGCCAAAAGCGCGGTCAACGGGGGCGCTTTCGCCTACATGGAGAAAACAGACGACCCGGCCGAGTTGGTCCGCCACGTGCACCGGGCATTCGAAGCTCGGCTTCAGCGGTACGCTGGGGATCTGGAAGACGCAGTGGCCCGACGAACCCGAGAACTCGAAGACGCCCTTGCAGAACTCAAACGGGAGATTGTCGAGCGCAAGCGGGCAGAGAAAGAGGTGCGCGAGAGCGAGGAGAAATACAGAACCGTGACTGCTCACATTCCCGGCATGATATACCGTGCCAGGGTCGATTGGTCTGTGGGAATGGTTTTCAGCAGCGAAGCAATATGCGGCTATTCGGTCCGGGAGTTTCAGTCCGAGAACGTCAATTGGCTGGATATCATCCATCCGGATGACAGGCAAATCGTGCGTGAAGAAGGCGCCAAACTGCGGGAAAAGCCGGGATCACTTGTGCAAGAGTACCGGATCATCGCCAAAGACGGAAGCACCCGTTGGGTCAGCGACCACAAAACCTGCTTTTTCACAGAAGATGGGGTATTCGGTGGCATCGACGGCATTGTCTACGATATCAGCGAGCGAAAACGAGTGGAGCAGGAACTGGCCAAGGCCAAGCTGGCGGCCGAAGCGGCCAACCGGGCCAAGAGCGAGTTTCTGGCCAACATGAGCCACGAAATCCGCACGCCCATGGCTGTCGTCACCGGCTTCACCGAACTGTTGATGTCCCGGGAGTGGTCAGCGCGGGAACAGCGCGAGCATCTGAGTACCATTGGGCGCAATGCGGAAAGCTTGCTGGCCATCATCAACGACATCCTGGATCTGTCCAAGATCGAGGCGGAGAAGCTCCAGCTTGAGCAAATGGATTGGTCGCCGCGGCAAGTCGTCGAAGACGTCGAGACCTTGATGCGCGACGAGGCGAATGAGAAACATTTGAGCCTGGAGGTCAAGTACGCTGATCCGCTCCCGTCGGCGATTCGTACGGACCCCGGGAAGCTGCGGCAGATCCTGGTCAATCTGGTGGGTAACGCGATCAAGTTCACGGATTCCGGCGGTGTGCGAATCACGGCCCGCTGGATCCCGGGTGTGGATGCTCGGTCGCAGATGCAGTTCGAAGTGGTGGACAGCGGCGTCGGCATAAGCGCCGAGGCAATGAAGGAGCTGTTCGAGCCTTTCACTCAGGTAGATATGTCCTCGACGCGGCACTTTGGCGGCACAGGCTTGGGGCTGAGTATCTCACAAAGGCTGGCGGAAATGCTGGGAGGGCAGATTGAAGTAGAAAGTGAGCCCGGCAAAGGGAGCATGTTCACGCTGACTATCGACGCCGGGCCATCGGAGCCCGAGGCGTCGCGCGAAACAGAGGAGCGGACCGTAGCGGACGTATGTGAAGCGCTCCACGGGCGCGTGTTGCTGGCCGAAGATATGCCGGACATGGCGAAGTTGATTCGACGCACTCTCGAAAAAACGGGCCTGGGACTTGACCTGGCCGAGAACGGCCTCGTGGCTCATGAGAAGGCCATGGCGTCGAAAGCAGCCGGAGAGCCATACGACCTGATCCTGATGGACATCCGCATGCCGGTGATGGACGGGTACGAAGCAACTCGACGCCTTCGTGAGGACGGTTGGGAGGGGCCGATCGTGGCTCTAACGGCGCATTCGATGCGCGGAGACCGTGAGAAGTGCCTGGAGGCGGGCTGTGACGACTACCTTCCCAAACCTGTTAGTCAGGCCCGGTTCTTCGGCGTTCTGGACCGGTACTTGGGTCGGACAGATGCAGCGGGTGAAGAGCCGTTGGACCATGAGCAGTCGAGCGATTCGTCTGCGGAAGGCAAACTCTTCGATGGGCTCTTGGATGATGCCACGGTGGACCAGTTGGTTCAAGAGTATGCCGAGACACTGTCTATTAAGGCAGAAGCAATCGAGAAAGCCCTCAGCACGCATGATCTCGACCTGCTCGCAGGGCTGGCCCATGAACTGAAAGGGGTGGCGGGCATGTACGGATTCTCGCGAGTTTCGGAGAAGGCCCTCTCATTGAAGCAACTGGCAGCGGAAGTTGACGACCTGGAGCAGCTTGAGGCGGCTGTATCCGAACTGACCGAGCTTTGCAGGGAAGCGGCCGAGGCCGGCCACAAGGAATCGGCCAAACCTG
>CAZUAM010000829.1:0-1125 GCA_964618095.1 uncultured Planctomycetaceae bacterium
GAAGGAGATCACGGCCGGGTATCACATGGGCTCGGACGGCTACGTCTGGGGCGTCGAGCACACCAGCACCGAACCCGACTCCCCGCGCCAACTGGAAATCAAAAAACACTGGTACAAGTTCATGCTCTGGGGCCGGTTGGGATACGATCCCAAGCTGGATCGGGAGTTCTTCGTGAAGGCCCTGGCCGCACGGTTCCCCGAAGCGCCTCCGGCAATGCTCTACGACACCTGGCAGTCGGCCTCCAAAATCATCCCGCTGGTGAATCGTTTCCACTGGAACAACTGGGATTTCATGTGGTCGGTCGAGGCCTGCATCGACCGGGGGAAGGGTTTCCATACGGTGGACGATTTCATCAAGATCCCGCCGATGGAGCGCAGCGGCATCAGCTCGATTCCCGACTTCGTCGATCGCCAGCTTGCCCAACGGCCCGCCAGCGAGACCACGCCCGTCCAAGTGGCGGAGCAACTCCGCAGGCACGCGAACGACGTGTCCAGACGGCTGGGGCAGATTCGCCGCAAGACGCCCCAGCCGAGCAAGGAGCTGCGTTTGACGCTCTCCGACATCCAGGCCATGGCCCACCTGGGCAATTACTACAGTGCCAAGATCCTTGGCGCCGTGGAGCTGTGTGCGTTTCGCAAGTCGAAAGACCCCAAGCGAAAAGAGGCCGCCGTCGAACATCTCCGGGAAGCGGTCGAGCACTGGCAGAGCTACGCCGAGCTCGCCGCCGGCCTGTATCGCCCGCAGTTGTTGGCACGCACGCGGCGGACCGATTGGATGAAGATCCTCGGCGACGTGAGAAAGGACGTCGAAATCGCGCGAGCTGCGGTCGCCAAGTAGGCCCAAAGCACTTGTGCCGGCCGGCGATTTCCGTTACAACGGCAGCGGTCCGGGGCGGGAAGGCGTCCGGACTGCGTTTCGCTCGGAAGTCACAAATCGAATCGTAAGGGGGAGAAGAGATGACGAAAGCTCGATTCTTGCTGATTTGTGCAGCAAGCCTGCCGATCCTCGGCTTCACGGCACTGGCCTCCCCGACCCAGGAGGCAAAGGATGATTCGGCCGCAGTCCCGAACTCCGCTCAGGCAATTGGCCTACTCGACGTCGGCTACATCTACAAGCACTATCCG
>CAZUAM010000829.1:1135-2579 GCA_964618095.1 uncultured Planctomycetaceae bacterium
CCGCGCTTCACAGAGCTCCTGGCCAAAATGAAAACCGACGTGCAAACCGCCGAGGGGGAACTGAAGAAAAAGAAGGAAGCCCTGGCGGACCTGCAAAAGGAACTCAAATTGCACACCGTCGGAACGCCGGAGTACGCGGAACTGGAAAAACGTATCGCGATGGCCCAAGCGGAACTGGCCGGAAGCATCGAGACGCAGAAAAAGGTATTCCTGCGGCGAGAAGCTCGATTGTACTACGACGCCTACCAGGAGATCTCGCAAGTCGTCGAGGATTATGCCCGGGAAAACAACCTCGCCCTCGTACTCCGCTTCAACGGCAATCCGGTCAACGTGAATGATCCCAAGGACGTCCTGCGAGGGATCAACAGGCCCGTAGTCTGGCACGATCGAGGCCGCGATCTCACGCGGATCATCCTCCAGCGATTGATCCAAGAGTCGAAAGAACCCGAGGGAGACGAACAAGTCCCCGCTGAAGAACCCGTGGAACCCAAACAGGAGAACGACCATGGCGAAAGCCAGCGCCCGTCACATCTTGGTTGAGACCGAGGAAGCCTGCCACAGGCTGAAGACCCAGATCGAAGCCGGGGCCGACTTTGCCGAACTGGCCCGGGAACACTCGCAATGCCCCTCGGGGCAGCAAGGCGGCGAATTGGGCGAGTTTACCCAGGGCCAAATGGTGCCGGAATTCGACGAGGTCGTATTCAGCGGCCAGCTCGGCACGGTCCACGGTCCCATCCAAACCCAGTTCGGCTACCACCTGCTGGAGATCACCAACCGGACCGATTATTGACCCTTGCGCGGCCAATGAACCCTGCGTGATGGACATGCGTACTGTAGTGCATGAGACCGAAAGTAAGCGCAGCCGAGTTGGAAACTCGTCGTCGGCTGGCAGGAAGACTACTGCTGGAAGGCAGGAAAATCGGCGAGGTTGCCCAAATCGTCGCTGCTTCCGAATCCTCGGTAAGGCGATGGCATCAGGCCGTGCAGAAAGGAGGACTGGAGGCCTTGAAGGCCAAGCCGCATGCCGGCCCCAAGCCCCGCCTGAATGACAAGCAGAAGCAGCGATTGGTGCAGACTCTCTTGGCCGGACCGTGCAAGGCCGGTTACCGCACCGACCTTTGGACCTGTCCGCGGGTGGCCGAAGTGATTGCCAAGAAGTTCGGTGTGAAGTATCACCCGGCTCACGTCTGGAAGATTCTCCGCAGCTTGGGCTGGACACCCCAGAAACCCGAGCAGCGAGCGCGAGAGCGCAACACGGCCGACACGGCCGTGCCACGCCTGTGAATAATCCGGGCAAGTGGTCCGCCGATGTTGATTTGACGGGTGCCGGGGGCAACTTGCTCGTCCCCGAGCGGCGGTGTCGGGCAAGCCGCCACCGGCGCTCAACGCGTTCTGCGGCCCTCAACGGCCACTACCGCCCCCCGGCGGCCCACTCAGTGGCTAA
>CAZUAM010000830.1:0-2578 GCA_964618095.1 uncultured Planctomycetaceae bacterium
CGCGCGACAGGCAATCTCCGTTCGGACGCATATGCAACAGCTTGGTAGACTGGCGTTGGTCGTCAGAAAGACGGCGTGGGTTGCTTGATTGCGGTGGGGGCGTCGGGTAGACTCTTGGGGGCGGGACGAGAGGGGATACTACGTTTCCGCGGGCGCCGATCGCAATTGTCCTGTTGTTGCTCTGCCCGGGGGCTTGACAGTGATCGGCGTGGCCGCAATTGCCAGCATGAAGAAGTCGAACTCGAACCTGGCCCCATGCGCAGATTGGGGCCCCAAGGTCGCCCGCTTCGCCGAGACGTGTCCGCACTGTGGTCGGGCGTTGTCGGGGCCGGGCGATGACTGACCGCCTTGACCACGATCCGCCCAATCGGTGGGGCATATTTCGTGTCTCACCGATGGGAAGGCGGCCGTGGTCGTCACTATCCTGGGAGGCTGGAAAATGACGAAGACTGCGACCGTTCATGCTCAACAGAGGTGGGAGTACATGGAGCTTACCCGAAAGACCCAAGCGTATCTGATCAATGAACTGACCGAATTGGGGCAGGTCGGGTGGGAGCTGGTGTCGGTCACCAAGCACAAGGAGGCCAGGGCGGGGTCGGGCGAAGCCTGGTTCTGGACCGCGTTTGTGAAACGGCCGCATGCGGCGCATGCTCCCTCGGCTTCCGTCGAGGAGAAGGCCGCCGCTCCGGCTCCGGCGCCCATGAACCAACCTGCAAGGCTCGAACCCAGCGAGGCCACCGAGGAAGTGGAGTTCGCCGAGGTGCCACCTGAGGAAGAGTCGCCTGTCGCGCCGCCTGCCGAATCGTGAGGACGGCTTCCCTCGGCCGCCGCCTGCGGCTGAGCACTTCAGAAGGTGACTGTTACCGGCATGCCAGCTCCCCCTCGCTTTGACGTCCTTGGTTTCGGCGCGGTGGCCGTGGACGACCTGCTGTACGTCGAGGAGTATCCGCCGCCGGAGAGCAAGGTGGAAGTGCTGCACCGCCAGCGGCAGTGCGGCGGGCTAACCGGCACGGCGTTGGTGGCGGCGGCACGGCTGGGTTCCCGTTGTGCCTACGTGGGCGTGCTGGGCAACGACGAGCTTTCCCGCTTCGTCATCCAGAGCCTAGCCCGGGAGGGGATCGAGCTAAACTACCGGATCGAGCGTGCCGATGCCCGGCCGGCCCACTCGACGATTATCGTGGAGGGGCGGCGGAAGACGCGGACGGTTCTTTTCAGCCTGGACGGGGCGTTGGGCGCGGATCCTTCGCGGCCCGAGGCAGACCTGATCCGTGCGGCCGGCGTTCTGTTGGTGGATCATTACGGCCTGGAAGGGACGATTCGCGCGGCACGGATTGCCCGCGAAAGCGGCGTGGGCGTAGTGGCCGACCTGGAACGTGACCCGGGAGGCCCCTTTGCCGAGTTGCTGTCCCTGGTTGACCACCTGATCATCTCGCGGCGATTTGCCCGGGAACTCAGCGGGGCGGAGGATCCGGCCCGGGCTGCCCAGCGACTCTACAATCCGGATCGCCGGGCGGTGGTGGTCACCTGCGGGGCGGCGGGGTGTTGGTACGTGGGGGAGGGCTGCGGCGAAGCTGCCCGGCACTTGCCGGCCTTTCCCGTCGAGGTGGTCGATACCACCGGCTGCGGCGACGTGTTTCACGGTGCCTACGCCGCGGCCCTGGCGCGGGGCGAGGGTTTGCAGCAGCGGGTGGTCTTTGCATCGGCGGCCGCGGCCCTGAAGGCGACCAAGCGAGGGGGGCAGGCCGGGTGCCCCACCACGGCCGAGGTAAATGCCTTTCTTGAAGACCGTGGCTTCGGGACGTAGGCAATCCGCCCAAGCCATCCGCGTTGTCTCTTGGTGAAGCCATGTCTTGTGCCCGCCGGAAGATGAATTCTTTGAGGCATGCTTCACGGGCCCAAGAGTTCTTCTCGGGGCGAGTTCGGCGTCGTAACCGTACCGGTCCCAATCGGTTGCGTAGTCGCGGTTTCGGCACATGGGTGTTGCGTCGGTCGGCCGTCAAGGGCAGTTTGCCGCGGCAAGCATGCCGCAATGCCTTTGCTGAGCCCGACTTGTGACCGAATAATTGTTGACCCGTTTTGGCCACCCAAAATCCAACAATTCCGGTCTCCGCCGCTGAGTTGTCAAAGAGCCGTCGGGCCCCGGCCGGCTCGGTCGGCTCGACGGCCAGCGCCGCCGAAACTGCGACGGCGCCCGGCCCGGGATCGCAATGGGTACAAGTGTACACTACTGGCCGCCCCCCGTCAAGACGAAGAAGTGGGCCAACCCTCGGGCAATCGGGGATCGTCGCCCCAGCCCAGGTAGGTCGGTCCCTGCCTGAGAAATCCGCCGGGCACTTCCGGCCTTGCTGTCAGGCGAAGCCTGACCAAGCTGGCTCGAAGATCGGTACGACATCCGCACGGTCCAGGAGCTTCTCGACCACAAGGATCTCCGACCAAGGATGTCCGAACCACAATGAGTTACACGCGCGTGTTGAACCGTGGCGGAAGGGGGGTTCGCAGTCCCGCCGATAGTCTGTAGATCGCGGAAGCAGGCTGGGTGTTATACGGAAAGCGAGATAAAGCCACCTGCCAAATGCGT
>CAZUAM010000831.1:0-2573 GCA_964618095.1 uncultured Planctomycetaceae bacterium
CCACCCCCGCCACCCGTGTTTGGTAAATGGCAGATTTGGAACTACTGAAATTCTAGGGAACCGCCAAGTGAGCCGGTACCCTCCCGAGAGCCGCTTGCGTCTTGGCCCGGGGTCCTGCCTACGCCGCACGCGGCTCACGCGAGCAAACCACCTCCTCCAGATACCCCACCAACTCCCGCTCGAAACGCCCGGTGGCGAAGCGTTCGGCCTGCCGTCGGGCCAGCCGCGCGTCGAACTGCTCGGGATGCGCCTCACAAAGCTCCATCGCCCGATAGAGCGCCTCGGGCGTTTGCTCGTCGAACAGCCACCCGGTGCCGGCCTTAGACCCCTCGGCCGGCAGGATTGTCTCGGTGGCCCCGCCGCGGCCGAAGGCCACCACCGGCGTGCCGCAGGCCTGGGCCTCCACCGGCACGATCCCAAAATCCTCGTTCCCCGGAAACAACACGGCCCGGGTGCGGCGCAGGTGGTCGCGGATCTGCTCGTCCGTACACCAGCCCGCCAGGCTGACCGTCGGGCCGGCCAACCGCCCGAGCCGCCGCCGCTCGGGCCCGTCGCCGACCACCACCAACCGCCGGTGGTGCCGGTTGCAGGCCTCGATCGCCAGATCGATCCGCTTGTACGGCACCAGTGCCGAGACACACAGGAAAAAGTCCTCGCGCGGCCTCCCATCGGAAGGGCACGAATGTGGCCCTCCGAATGCGCGGGCCTGGGTGTAGAAGTCGGTGTCGACCGGCGGATAGATGACGCGGCTCGATCGGCCGTAGCACCGGGCGATCCGGTCGGCCACCGTGCGGCTGATGGCCACGAAATGCGTCACCCGATCGCTGGTTCCCCGGTCCCACCGCTGGACCCAGTCCAGCACGAGGTTCCGGACCGCGGCCATTGGGGTCCGCCGGAACCGGCCCGAGAGGCAGAAATAATCGGCCCGGCGGTCCCAGGCGTAGCGCATCGGCGTGAAACAGTAGCAGACGTGCGGAACGCCCGCCGGCGGACGGACGCCCTTGGCCACCGCGTGACTGAGGCTCACCACCAGGTCCACGTCGCCAGGGATCTCCAGCCGCTCGACCGCCGCCGGCATCAGCGGAAGCAGCAACCGGTAGTGGGTCGCCACGCCGGGAAACCGCTGCAAGAAGCTGGTCGTAATCCGCATCCGCTCGATCACCGGCGAGCTGCTGCCCGGGACGTAGACCAGCGTAAACAGCCTGGCCTCGGGAAACCGGCGGCAGAGCACCTCCAGGCACCTCTCGCCACCCCGCATCCCCGTCAGCCAGTCGTGGATCAGCGCGATTCTCACCAGATGGCGTCCTTGCCCCGATTCGAGGGCTAAGCCGCAAGCGGCCCCCACAGGGCAAATCATACCCTTCAACCGGGCCGGGAAGAAGTGCAAAACAATCGTCGAATTGCCATAGGGCCGCCGGGGGTTTGCTGCTAGAATCCCCGCCCGGTCTGGTCCCGCAGTCGGGATCCGCAGGAAATGCTGCCAGCACTGCTTGCGGTGGCAGGCCCGCTCTTCACCCGTCACGGGAGGGAACCCATGAGGATACGAATCGGTTGTCTGACGGCACTTGGTCTGCTGCTGGCCGCTGGCCCGGCGGCGGCGCAAACGGGGCCCCGGCAAGGCCCGTCGGCAGATCCCCGACCGGCTGCCAGGCCCAATCAACCGCCGGTCCCGCGTCAGCCCGGGTTGCAGCAGGGCCCGGCCCTGACCCAACCGCCGCGGACGCCGTTTCAACTCACACCGCACGAAGAGGCCAACCTGGCTTGGATCCTCAATACCTGGCAGCAGCGCAGTGCCAAAGTGAAGACCCTCAAATGCGGCTTCACCCGTTGGGAATACGACCCGGTATTCGGCAATCCCTACAAGCCCAGCTTCGTCGACGAGGGCGAGATCAACTACCGCGCACCGGACAAGGGGACGTTTTGGGTGAAGAAGCCGAAGGAGCGGCAGGAGCGATGGATCTGCGACGGCAAGTCGATCTACCAGTACGACTTCGGCAAGAAGCTGCTGATCCAGCACGAGTTGCCACCGGAGCTCCAAGGCAGGGCAATCGTGGAAAGCCCGCTGCCGTTTATCTTCGGTGCCGAAGCCGCCAAGCTCAAACAGCGGTACTTCCTGCGGATCACCACCCCGCCCAACGTCCAGGGCCAGCAGACCTGGCTGGAGGCCTATCCGCGCCAGCAGCGCGACGCCGCCAGTTTCAAGCGGGCCGAACTGATCCTGACCAACAAGAACATGACGCCCTACGCCCTGCAAATCTATGCGCCCAACGGCCAGAACCGAACCGTCTACCAGTTCCAAGACATCGTGGTCAATGATCCGTTGGCCTTCCTGACGAATCCCTTCCACCCGCTGACGCCACCCTTCTGGAAAAAGACCGTCGAAAAGCCCGCCGCCCCCCAGGTCGGCCTCCGTCCGGGCCCCGTCGGCACCCAATAGGCGGAAAGCAGCTTATTGATCCTCAGAACACCAATGTCGTGGACGTTCTCTGGTTCCCAAGCTCCAGCTTGGGAACCAAGCGGCGGCGGGAGGGGGCCGGGCAGGGGCGGTTCCCAAGCTGGAGCTTGGGAACCAG
>CAZUAM010000832.1:0-2563 GCA_964618095.1 uncultured Planctomycetaceae bacterium
TTCAATTCGGGCTGACGCTGGACGAAAAAGGGGCGGCGTTGCTACCCAAAAACGGTCAAAATTGAACCAGGCCGCGTTTTGTGTCCTTGCAGCAACGTAACCCGTTATGCGACCGGAGGTTCCGCTTCGGCAGCGCAAACTGTCCCAGCGGTGCGTTCCCACGCGGAGCGTGGGAACGAGGACGCGCCGGACGGGTTGGGTGAATGCCTACGAGGGACGTCACGGGGTTGGATGGGAAGCTCGCCTCACCGTTTGATATCTTCCTCTTGTCGCCACGTTTCCCAAGCTGCCCGTATTTCCGGCACCTCCACCGCGGGTCTCTCTTTCCGCCGGGTCTCCGTGACCCGGGGGAAAAGGGGCCAGGGGTGCAGGAACGCACTTCCAAAATTTGTAAAACCGGGTAATCGTAGTAATTGTGGCAAGGCAAATCGCAGCAATTCTGCCAATCCGCTGCCTGGCCCCGGATGGCGACAGTTACACTGGCGTTGAAAATGCCAAGATAGTTTCGCACTTAGACGACCTACTTTGCCCAGATTCATCTACTTCTGCCGCGTGCTGGCTCAAAATCGAAGCAAGCAATGGTGTCACGTCCGCGACTGCGGGAAAGTGCGTTCCTGCACCCAGGGGCCAGAATCCGCCGAATCCGGGGTAGGTGAATCGGTTGCTTTGCGGATATAATCCGCCGCTCCTTGTCCCAAGGATGCAGTCCTTTTCCACCCCACCTGCTGGATCGACGATGGTCGGACACGGAAGTCCGAGGACATCGCGGGGGAAACTTGCATCGACCGCTTCAGCCGCGGCGGCCCGCTGTGGATGGTGGTTTGCGCTGATGCTGTCTCTGGCACTGGCGCCGCGGGTGCTGTCGGCGGCTGAGATGCGGGTACGGCTGGCCTGGGGCGGCGGAGGCGAGCGGCTGTGGAGCGGGACGGTCTCACTCAGCCCCGAGGGCATTATCTCGCAGCCCCGCCCGCTGGGTATCGAGGCCGACGAGCCGGGATCGATGTGGCTTCAGGGCGGGCGGTTGATGATCCGCCAGCGGACTGCCCGGGCGTACGACGCGGTCGACCTGTTGCTGAGCGCCCCCTTGGACTCGAAGCTCCTGGTCCAACTGACGGCGGCCAACGCTGCTGAGCGACCCGTAGAGGTGGAGGTCCCCTTGGCCGGTCTGTCGGGTGAGTTCTACGAGAGGCAACTCGACGCTCAAGGGAACCGGCTATTGATGCGGCGGACGCCGGGCGACATTTTGCGGGTCAGCCTCCCGCGTGATTCGCTGGTCTTTTCGCCGGGCGAAGTATGCAAGTTTACCCTCCAGCCTCATTTGCTACCTCTGCCGTCAGGCAGCAAGGTAAAGATCAAGATCCGCCTTGTTTCTACACGCGACCAGCAGGAGTTGTGGTGGGCGGAGCACGTCGCGTGGGCCGGCCAGCAGCCGGTGGCCATCCCGCTGGACGTCGCTCTCCCGCAAGAGGAAGGCGTCTACGAGCTGATCGTCACGGCCACGCACAAGCCGAATCTCCAGCAGGCAATCCGCAAGCCGCTGAATTGGAACAAGCCGGCGGTCGAACGGAAGGTACAGCTTCTGGTGCTCAGTCCCAAAGGGCTGATCCCGTCGATCGAAGCCGGGGGTGAGCTGAGGCAAGTCGGCAAGGACATCGATCCGGCAAATCCCGGCTGGCAGGAGCAACTGGCCAAGCTGCCGCAATCGCTGAAGCTTCCTCGCCTGTTGAAGGGGCCCTTGGGCAACGGCAACATGACGATTTGGCGCCACCCCGTCTTGGGTGAAATGGCCCGCCTGAATCCCAGCCGCGAATCCCCCGACGTGAGCTGGGAGGCCTACACGTTGCCGATCAGCCAGCCCGGCCGACCGCACCTCCTCGAATTCGACTATCCCAGCGACGTGTCGCAGACGGTGGGGATCAGCGTCCTGGAGCCGAATGCTGCCGGGGCGTTGATGCCCATCGGGCTCGACTCGGGGATCGACTCGGGCAAGGAAGTCGTCGGTGGCCTTCCATCGGAGGGACATGGAAATGGCGCTGCGAATGGGCAGGCACCGCATTGGCTCCGGCATCGGCTGCTCTTCTGGCCGCGGACCACCACGCCCGTGGTGTTGATAACCAACCGCCGCGACCGTTCGCCGGCGAAGTACGGGAAGATTCGGGTGTTTGCGGGCTGGGAGCACTTGCCGCGGGCCTTCCCCGCTGAGCCCCAGCAGTCCGCTGGACCCCGTCCTGATGGGAGGCTGTTGGCCGCCTATTTCGACCGGCCACTGTTTCCCGAGAACTTCTCGGCCGCCGAATCATTGGATAGCTGGAGCGGCCGCAGCCTGGACGATTGGCAGACCTTCTATGAAGGCGGGACGCGTCTGGTGGAGTATCTCCATCACGTCGGCTTTGGCGGCCTGATGATCTCGGTGCTGGCCGACGGCAGCACGATCTATCCCAGCCAGATCCTCCAGCCCACGCCCCGATACGACACCGGGATCTTCTTTGCCAGCGGTCAGGACCCGGTTCGCAAGGACGTGCTGGAGATGTTGTTTCGGCTGTTCGACCGGGAAGGGCTGCAA
>CAZUAM010000833.1:0-2547 GCA_964618095.1 uncultured Planctomycetaceae bacterium
AAATACCGCAGCCCGGCCGCCCGCCAGTCGGCCGGCTCCGGCGGGCGCTGGTGAAGATCGGTTGACGGCACGGGGATACCTGATAGACTAAACACAGGGATTTTTTCATCTTATGTAGCCGTTTCACTAGCCGCAAGAACACCTGCCATGTACGGTGAATTGGTTCCCTTGGGGGGGGGAGACCCTATTCCCTTGCTCAAGAAAACCCTCCTGGTCGGACGACGCGAGAGCTGTGACATCGTGCTGCGGTTTTCCAACGTCTCGGCCCATCACTGCCAGTTGACCGTCACCGGGGGCTATTGGTACGTGCTGGACTTGAAGAGCCGTAACGGGGTGAAGATCAACGGGAACCGCGTGAAGGAGAAACGGATCGATCCGGGCGACATGTTGTCGATCGCCAAGCACAAGTACGAGATCAAGTACTCGCCGATCGAGCTGGGGGCGGTCGGCCCCCCTCCTCCCGACGTTGCGGAGACCGACATGTTCGACAAGTCGCTCTTGGAGCGGGCCGGTTTGGAGAAGCAGCGGGCCGCCGATGCCCGGACGCAGCCCGATCGCGACGAGCCGGCACGATACAACGTCGATAATGACGACCCCGGCCAACTCCGCTTCCGGCATCATCCCCTCTAGCGATAACAACGGGGCAACTGACGCTTGGGCCGCTCCGGGGGGGCTTCTTCACGCATGGCGAACAAAGATCGGGTTCCTTGGCGTCTTCCGGCAGTTTTCTGCCGATGCAATTGCGGGCATCCGCATCCCCGATCAACCCGGATTATTCATAGGCGTGCCACGGCCCTGTCGGCCGTGCTGCCCTGGGTAAACCGGCAAGTCTGGAGCACGGCTGACACAGCCGTGGCACGCGAATACCTACCCGACGATGGTCCTATGAATAATCCCGGCTAACCTGATACACGATGGCCAAGAAGAAGAAAATCCGGGCAGAGTTCCGCAAGAACCGCAGCGTCCGTGCGCGCCGCACCGACTGGACGCGGCAATTCGACCGGCACCAGTTCGAGGAGGAAGACCCACAGCAGCAGGAACGCGTCAGCGGCAAGGGCGAACTCACCCGAAAACGCACCGTCCGCGGAAACCTGCTCGACACCGGCGACGAGCCGGGGCTGGACGTCCACCTGGAGGTCGACGAGACGGCCTGCTGCAGGGGGCGGGTCCTTTCGGTGCACGGCCTGGCCAGCACGGTCGAGGACGAAGAGGGCGGGATCTGCCAGTGCGCCACCCGGCGACTGCTGAAGACCCTGAGCACCGATCAGCGCCACGTGGTGGCCGTCGGCGATCGCGTGCTCTTCCGCCGGGTGGAGAACTCGGAGCCTCCGGAAGGCGTCATCGAGCGGGTGGAACCGCGGCGGGGAAGCATCTGCCGGACCAGCCGCGGACGGCAGCAGATTATCGTCACCAACGTCGACCAACTCCTGATCGTCTCCAGCGCCACCCAACCCCGGCTGAAACCCAACCTGATCGACCGGCTCTTGATCACGGCCGAGAAGGGCCGCGTGCGGCCGATCGTGTGCATCAACAAGGTCGACCTGGTCGAGCCCGCCACCTTGCAGCCGCTGGTAGGCGTCTACAGCCAGATGGGCTACCAGGTCCTGATCCTCAGCGCGAAGACCGGCTTCGGCGTCGAGCGGTTCCGCCGGGTATTGAGGGGGCAGGAAAGCGTGGTAGCCGGGCAAAGCGGGGTGGGCAAGTCGTCGCTCTTGAACGCAGTGGACCCCGACCTCGGCCTGCGCGTCCGCCCCATCAGCGCCGATACCCAGAAGGGCCGCCACGTCACCAGCGGCGCCCGGCTCTTGCCGCTGGCCTGCGGCGGCTACGTGGTCGACACACCCGGCATCCGGCAGTTCCAGCTCTGGGACCTGATTCCCGAAGAGGTGGCCGGCTTTTACCGCGACCTGCGGCCCTACGTCAGCCTGTGCCGATTTCCCGACTGCACCCACACCCATGAAGACGACTGCGCGGTCAAGAACGCCGTGGCCGACGGCCGGCTCGACGAGCGTCGCTACGACAGCTATTGTCACCTGTTGGGCGACGATACGAATTGAGCACGAGGCTGGGGACCACAGCGCTGCAGAGTTTCCACCCCCCGGACAAGGCCTGTCGCCCCGTCAGCCCCCGAGAGATGCGCGTTTCCGGCCTGAGCCGGGAGTCCCTTTTTCTTCGGCAGCGACGGCTTTTCGGGGTTTTGAATTACGAGACGTCAGAATGAGACTCGGGGCCGGAAGTTGTGCCTGGGGCCCGGCGCAATGACGGCTGTGCCGGAATTCGAAGGTAATCCGGCACTCACCGCGTTTTGACTCTTAGGTTTCGGCGGGCGGGAATCGTTCATGGTCATGCCCTCACGAGGTGGAAAGCGATACGCCGGTTCCCTATCAGTCAGTCGGTGGTGTGGGCGGGGGCCTCAGTGATGGGGCTCCCTATCCCGATAGCACATGTCACTGTAATGTCACATGGTACAATGTTAATGATTACGGCATGACCTGGGGTGTTCAGTTTTGGTGATTTTCTGACGTAATTGAGGTTTTCACGAGGGCT
>CAZUAM010000834.1:0-2546 GCA_964618095.1 uncultured Planctomycetaceae bacterium
ATTCGCTGATGGCAAAGCTGCGCGATCTGAAGCTCCTTTTCGCCTTAAGCCCGAACGCGGGTACCCCCGACCACTATCTGCTGGAGAGCCTCAGGGGAGTGGAAGGCCGCCTGCTGCAAATCGACGAGAATCATTACGAGCTCAACGGCAAGCAGGTGGATGGCCGGGCTTCCGGATGGGCCGCCCTGGGAAACCGCAAGATGGGCTTCGCCGTCGGCCTGCGGGAGTTCTGGCAGAACTGGCCCAAGAGCATGGAGACTCGGGGCGACCGGCTCGCGGTCGCCATTTGCCCGGAAATCCCAAAAGGCCCTTACGACGGCAAGCCGCTCGAAGAGGAAAACAAGCTCTACTACCAGCTCCGCGACGGCCTGCATACTTTCAAGGTCGGCGTGGCGAGAACGCACGAGCTTTGGGCGACGTTCTATGCCGGCAAACCGGACACTAAGAAGCTCTCCGCGTTCTTCCGAGCGACCGAGGACCCGCTGCTGGCCACCTGCGAGCCGGCCCACGTGAGTTCGACCAAAGCCGCCGGCGAGCTGCCGCCGGCCGATCCCAAGAAGTACTTTGGCTACGACGCTTGGCTCGGCCGGGCCCTGGACGCCCATCTGCGGCGCCGCGACCAGGTCCGCGAGTACGGCATGCTCAACTACGGCGACTGGTACGGCGAGCGAAAGGTCAACTGGGGCAACCTCGAGTACGACCTGGCCCACGGGCTGTTCCTGCAATATCTCCGCACCGGCGACCGGCGTTTCTTCCTCCGGGCCGAGCAGGCCGCCCGGCATCACATCGACGTCGACGTGGTCCACGCCACCAACCCCCATCTGAAGAACCCCTGGGGCCCCGCCCCGCGGGTCGGCGAGATCTGGCTGCACTGCCTCAATCACACGGGCGGATACTACCAGAATGAGGACCGGCTGCCGGTCAGCCGCACCTACCAGATGGGCCACAGCACGAACTTCGGCCACGTCTGGGTCTCCGGCGATCTGGATTACTACTATCTGACCGGCGACCGCCGTGCCCGCGACGTGGCCGTGCAGATCGCCGACGCCATGGTCCACCACATGCCCACCGGCTACGGCACCCACATCCGCGCGCTGGGCTGGCCGATGATCCTCGTGCTCGACGCCTACCACCTGACCGGGGACAAGAAGTATCTCGATGCCGCCACGAAAAACTGGGAGGTGCTCAAGAAGAACATCGACTGGAAAAAGGGCTGGGTCGTTCGCCTGGCCAAGGGCCACTGCCTGCACGAGGACCGCCGTTGTTACGGGAACGTCCCCTTCATGGAAGGCCTCACGCTGTCTGCCCTGGCCCGATACCATCGCCTGACGGGCGACCCCGAGGTGCTTCGGGCGATCAGCGTGGGCATTGACCAGATGATCCGCGAGTGCTGGCAGGAAGACGTCAAGACATTCCGCTACACGGCCTGCCCACTCTCATCGAAGGCGCCCTACGCCCTGTTCATGCTCTCGGTCGAGGCGATGGCCTACGAAGCCGCCCTGACGGGCAACCGGGAACACCTGCGGATCCTCCGCGAAGGTTTTCGGGCGGCGGTCCCCCAAGGCGACGGCCAACACTCCGGCAAGGGGCTGGCCCAGATGATCTTCTTCGCCCCCCACGGCCTGGCCGCATTGGAAGAGTAGCCGGAGTCGATGCTCGTCCTGGAAGAGTTTCTCGACGGCGTCCGGGCACCGACCGAAGGTTGGTCGGGCAGCCCGCCCCCTGATCGACGCCTACGACGCGGCCGCCTGGAGTTCAATCATCCCGCTGTCGGCCAAATCGCTCGCCGAGGGCAGCCGTCGGCAGGAAATTCCCGACTTCACCGGAGACAAAGCGCAGACGTGCAAAGCGTGAGCGAAAGGCACCTTCCTTTATCTGACCAAATGGTTGCGCTGGACAAATACGGTCGCATCCAGCGAGACTACCCCTCGACTTCCGCTGGGGGCAATCTCGTAATGAAATTCGAGCGTGGTTGAATAGAGCTGGCAGCAGGGCAGTTCCTTGAGCCAGACACTGAACCTGCCCCGCTTTGTGCCAAGCGGCCGAGGTCCTGAAACCGGTGCAAGTTATTCTGATGTAGAGAGTCGCAGACTTCCAGTTCTTGGCGGCGCGAACGAGCACGGTACTCCTAGACCTCGTGCAACCGGGCGCAGGCTAACGCTGCCCACGCAGAGCGCGGCCTTTAAGGCCTGCACGCCAACCTCCTATTCCGAGTGGGGTTGCTCCCCTAAGAGCAGCCAGTCGGGGAATCCTTACCGGTGCGAATCTCAAGGTTGGCTGTTATGGTGAATCAGTAGCTCTCGCACAGATATTTCCGCTCGGACTCCATGTAGTCGCAGACCTCAGGGGTACAGCCCGTAGCCGTATTTGGGCGCTGGTTCGACGGACAGTCTGGGTTACACCACGTGCATCTATAAATCTCGGTGTCATCCCCTTGTTTCTCGTTGCAGTATTCCCCGTGGGGCTTAGACTCAGTCCACCACTCATCAGTATTCTTGCAGCTTGCTTCGAACCTGAACCAATAGCAGGGGTGAACGGGGTCATCG
>CAZUAM010000835.1:0-2539 GCA_964618095.1 uncultured Planctomycetaceae bacterium
ACGTGACCTTCCAAGGTTTACCGAAATGGTCCACAAAAACCGTTTGGTGCTAGGATCGTTCCCTTGCTAGTCACCACAACAGCCGGGATTCGATATGTATGATAACCACCGCCGTCCCCGCGCGCATAGACTACCTGGTAATGTACCTCCATACCTTGTGCTTCGCCAGCTTGCGCCGGGAAATGAAGACTTGCGCAGCAAATAGCCGTCAGAACAGCAACGGCTTTGATCAGGGACATCTTCAGCCGATATTTCCTATTTGGGTTGAGCCTGGAACCGATCCAGGTTTGGAATGGTCGCCGTCTTAACCTCCCCCGTCCCCCGCGCCTATCCAAAAGGCGATCGTTACGAGTCGGGCAAGCTTTCTCAGCATAACGTAATTCCTCCTCTCCATGATGGTTTCCGTCGCCTCTATCGAGGTTCGCATTGCCAATCATCGAGGGCGAAACCCGGCTTCCCCGGCAAAACAGCCTTGAGCGGATCATTGACACGCGGGAATCAATAAGTTCCTCAATCATTTCCCGGCGTCGTCACCCGAACAAAGTCGAAATCGGCCGCATTCGATCTGGCGTTGGGGGCACGGACCGTGTTCCCACGTTAGCCGCAGCGACTTTCGGAAAGGATAGGCGGCCGGCAAGTGGAAACGATAACAGCATCCCGTGTCGGTTCTCTGGCCCCGCTTCGACGCCGGGCCAAAGGGGACCCGTACTCCGTGCATCGGTAGCGCCTGGAGGTCGCCCAGGCCCCAAGCGAAAGAGAAGAAATCTTCCTTTCACGTGCCGAGTATAGAAGGCGCAGTCTCTCCATCGATGAGCCAACTGTCGTCACTCTCCACGTCTCCCGGTTGACCTATGACCACGCCGACCACGTGTCCGGCGCCGCGAAGAAGGCGCCAAGGGGCACCGATACCTGCGGCTGTTGCCGTTCGTCCCAGGTCATATCCAGCCAGAGCGATTCGGCCAGGCGGCGCCGTGTTTCGACCGAATCGTCGTCGGCCTTGATCCGCAGACGGATTTCTCGCAACGTTCCGGCCCCTGCATGGTCCAGCAATGTGGCGCTTTGGTCTTTGCCGAGCACCACGTTGGCAGCATGGCTCTTGTCAGACTCTTCCTCGACCGGAGGCCACGGCGACTTGCCCGCGCTTTGCCACGTCGAGTGCACCCTGGCCAGGGCCCGTTGCTCTTGTTGATCGAGCTCCCAGCGAAACGTCTTCACGGGCAGCTCGGGCGAACAAATGCGATACGTAAGTTGGTAGAAAAACAGCAGATACCGGCGGCCCTTCCAGGTGCGCCAGCCGTACTTCTCGTCGGGGTCCCGTGGTAGGACCACGACTTTGCAGGACTTGCGAAACCCGATCGGCACCTAGGAGTAGCTGGATTGCCGGTCCTCGAACCCACATCGACCCACCAGCGGCGCGACAAGCGGTTTGCGCTTGCCGGTGAAGAAGTCGTTCAGATCCATGTGGATGACGGGCTTCTTGTGATCGTCGAGGTAAACCGACAGATCGAAGTTGGCCTCCTCCGGTCGCCCTTTTTTGTAGATGCAGTGAAACCGGTCGATGCAACCTGCCCCTTCAACGCCCATCAGCACGTAACGCCGGCCGGGCTCCTCGCGAACGAAGTTCCCGTAATCCCTGAATGAATCGACCAGACCCGTGCTGGCCTGATGGATGGGTCCGCCAAGGTTTCACGCGCGGGACGGAAGAGAGATCGAGTAACCCTCTCAGGGAACCGACTGGGGCAGTCTCCCGACCCCATGCGCCGGGGGACATGAGAATGACGGCAAGTCCAATGATTGGCAGGCGGCCCGGCATTCTTGTGTGATTCGTGCAGCGCATCGCTCATCCTTTCTCAAAACTGCGTTCTAAGATGTGTTAGATCCGTACCCGGTGCCAACGCCTCATGCAACTCGCTGGGTAGCAGCGATTGCTTTTTCGGAAAGTGTAGGTTTCCCCGTTGTGTCCTGTTGCCATTGCACTGAATTCGGCCCTTGTGTTATAGACTCCTGGCGGTTGGATAGGGGATTTCGCCCCGGTTGTCGTAGCATCGCTGCTGCCCGGTGTCCACGATGGTGTACGGCAGTGGTTCGGCTCCCTGTGCCAGCGCGGGATGGATCAGACCCGGCGCGAGGCACGCCGCCAGCACCCTTATCTGCAATGTCCTCATCATCGCTTCCTCTCCTGCCCTGGGGGTCGTTGTTGCCCGCTGCGGCCGCCTTCTGGACCCTGGCCCCCGTCGCTGGGGCGGAGTTCGTCCCGGGTCAGGTTGCCGTCGCCGTTGTTGTCGAGGGTCTTGAGGGCCTGGGGCGCGTTGGCCAGCTCGGCCGCGGAGAGCCTGCCGCCGAAGCACACGTTGGTGGGCCGGGTGGGCACGGTGATCGTTGCAATCCGCTTGCCCGCGGGGTCGTAGACCAGCACGGCTCGTTCGGTCAGGTGGCCGTTGTCGAGGAGGCGGGGGTTCATCCCGATGGGCCAGGTGTGGATGACCTTCCCCTCCATGTCGATGAGGAAGGACCGTCCGCGCGTGGCAAAGGGCGTGTA
>CAZUAM010000836.1:0-2516 GCA_964618095.1 uncultured Planctomycetaceae bacterium
GACTCTGTCGGCGACAAACGTGCGGCAATGCGCACTCGCCGACAGAGTCGCCTCCCACAACTTATTCCTCGGCCGCTCCTAAATCAATTCTGGGCAGTGGACGACCGAACCGGAGGACGAATACTGCCACCAGCATGCCGTGATGTTGAAAGGCCGTATCTTGCTGCGTAACGACTCCAGCATCATGGTTTCGCCCGTGATGTACCGTGAGCAGATCGCCCCGCACGATCAGCACGTGCTGCGCGAACTGGGCGGCGGCGGAGTCCACTGCTGCGGGGCCGTGGGGCACCCGATCGACCAGTGGCTGAAGCTGCCGTCGCTTCGCTCGATCGATCTGGGGCAGCCGGAATTGAATGATCTGGACGCGATCTACGCCAAGGCTGCTGCGAGAGGAGTGCCGCTGATTCGATTGGCCGTCAGCGAAGCGGATATTCGCTCCGGACGCGCACGGGACCGTTTTCCCACCGGAGCGGTCCTGATACACCGTGCAGACGATTTCGAGACCGCCCGCAGGGTGGTCTGCGAGGGTTTGAGTCAAAGCGAAAGATTGCAGAGCCTACTGGGCAATTGCCAATACATCTCGGTCAGAGATTGTTCGATTTGATGACAAGTGTCAATACATGTCGGTCACTCCGTGAACTTTCGTTTTGGGAGTTCGTAGGGCGCCTGGTTGAGCAAGGGTTGTTCGCTAGGCGCGCGTCGTCGGAGTGCGTGAATGCGAACCAGCAGCTTTCGCTGGCCGACTACCGAGGCGCGCATCCCGTCGTCGTCGTCTTCTATCCGAAAGACGGTAGCGCCGTCTGCACGAAGGAGGCCTGTAGCTTCCGGGACGCGTACGAGGATTTCACCGAAGCCGGTGCCGTGGTGATTGGCATCAGTAGCGATTCCGCGGTCCGGCATCAGAGGTTTGCCGAGAAGCACGGACTCCCGTTCTTACTCGTTTCCGACCAAGAGGGCAACGCCCATCGCGCCTTCGGCGTTAAGAAAACCATGGGGTTCTTCCCCGGACGGGTCACCTACGTGATCGACCGTGAAGACATCGTCCGACACATCTTCAAGTCGCAGTTCGCGGCCGACCGTCACGTCCAAGAGGCACTGGACGTAGTCCGCAAGTTGAGTCCGCAAGTTGAAATGATGAGTGTTACCAACGGTTTGACGTGCTTGACCGGCGGAACCGGCTACATCGGTGGCCGGCTATTGGCCCTGCTGGAGGAGCGTGGGCGGCGGGTGCGATGTTTGACGCGGCGGCCCGAGGCTTTGCAGAATCGGGTGGGCCCGACCGCCGAAGTGATTCGCGCTGACGTGTTGGATCGCGACTCGTTATCGGCCGCCTTGGACGGTGTGGAGACCGCTTACTACCTGGTTCACAGCATGGGGTCCGGCGACGATTTTGAGCAGAAGGACCGCGATGCATCGGCCAACTTTGCGGGGGCCGCCCAAGCGTGCGGCGTCAAGAGAATCATCTACCTGGGCGGTCTGGGCGACCCCTCGCATCGGCTCTCCGCGCATCTCCGCAGCCGGCAAGAGGTCGGCGAGATCCTCCGCCGCTCAGGCTTGCAGGTGATCGAGTTTCGGGCGTCCATCGTGATCGGATCGGGGAGTCTCTCATTCGAGCTCATCCGCTCGTTGGTCGAACGATTGCCGATAATGGTTTGCCCAAAATGGGTTTCGACCCCGGCACAGCCGATTGCGATCGAAGACGTGCTGGAGTATCTGCTGGGGGCCTTGGATCTGCCCGAAGGCGAGAGCCGCGTTTTCGAAATTGGCGGCCCGGATCAGGTTTCCTGCGGGGATATCATGCGGGAGTATGCGCGGCAACGCGGGCTGCGGCGGCGGATGATCTCGGTTCGCGTGTTAACGCCGTATCTGTCCAGCCTGTGGCTGGGCCTGGTCACACCCGTCTACGCGCGGACCGGCCGGAGGCTGATCGAGGGATTGCGGAATCCGACGGTTGTTCGGGACGCTTCGGCCCTGGAGGCATTTGCCAGCCGCCGCGCTGGGGCGGGCGGCGGTTCGGCAGCCGGATCGTGGATTCTCGAGCCATTGACGTCGATGTACCGGTCGAGGCCGCGTTCGCGCCGATTCAGCGAATCGGGGGTGAGGCGGGCTGGTATTTTGCGAATTGGCTCTGGAGACTCCGCGGCCTGATGGATCTCCTGGTGGGCGGGGTGGGGATGCGCCGCGATCGCCGCGACCCGGTCAGCCTTTATCCGGGAGACGCGCTGGATTTCTGGCGGGCTGAGGCTTTCGAGCCGCCGCACCGCCTTCGCCTGGTCGCGGAAATGCGGCTTCCCGGTCGTGCCTGGCAGGAATTCGAGGTTTCCGAAAGCGAGGGTGGCGCGCGCATCCGGCAGACCGCCACGTTCGATCCCGTCGGACTGGCGGGGCTTGCATACTGCTACGCCTTGTATCCGCTACATCGTTTGGTATTCGCCGGGATGCTCACTGGCATAGCCCGTGTAGCGGAACGTCACGCGAAGGAAGAGAAGAACGAATGAATCGCCTCGAACGTCAAA
>CAZUAM010000837.1:0-2495 GCA_964618095.1 uncultured Planctomycetaceae bacterium
TTCACGATTGCCGATCGCGCAGTGCGAATGCCGATGCCCCCGCGCAAGGAGCTGTTGGCTCGCATTCCCGAGTCCCACCCCCGATTGTTCGTCCGTCCCGAAGAGCTGCCGCGGCTGCGTGAGCTGGCCAAAGGGGCGATGAAGGACCGCTATCGGCAATTGGTGGCACGCTGCGAGCGGCTCCTGGCCGATCCGCCGCCGACCGCCGAGCCCCGAAAGTATCCCCCGACCATGGTCCGCGGAAGCCAGGAGTGGAAGAAGCTCTGGTGGGGCAACCGCACGTATACCATCGCCGCGCTCGACGGCGCCGCCACCCTGGGCTTTACCCGGCTTTTGGGAGGCAAGGAACAGTACGGACAACTGGCCAAACGAATCCTGCTGGACTGCGCCAAGTGGGACCCCAAGGGGGCCACCGGCTACCGCTACAACGACGAGGCCGGCATGCCCTACGCCTACTATTTCTGCCGGGCCTACACGTTCGTCGACGATCTGCTGAGCGACGATGAGCGCGAGGCCTGCCGTCGGGTGATGGCCGTCCGCGGCGAAGAAATGTACCGGCACCTCTGCCCGCGGCACCTCTGGCGGCCCTACTCCAGCCACAGCAATCGGGCCTGGCACTTCCTGGGCGAGGTGGGTGTGGCCTTCCAGGGCGAGATCGAAGGGGCCGACGACTGGGTTTGGTTCGCCATGAACGTCTTCTACAACGTCTATCCCGTCTGGTCCGACGACGACGGCGGCTGGCACGAGGGCGTGAGCTACTGGTCGAGCTACGTCGGCCGGTTCACCTGGTGGGCCGACGTGATGCGGGCCGCCATGGGCGTGAGCGCCTACGAGAAGCCCTACTTCGCCAAGGTCGGCTACTATCCGATGTACCTGATGCCTCCGGGCAAGGTCGGCGGCGGATTCGGCGACGGGGCCACCCGCCGCAGGGCGCGGCAGGTCGTCCCGCTGGTCAGCCAGCTCGCAGCCCAGGCCGGAAATCGGCATTGGCAGTGGTACGTCGAGCAGATGGGCGGGCCCAGCGAGACCTCCGGCTACGTCGGGTTTGTCCGCGGCGCGCTGCCGAAGGTCCAGCCGCAATCACCCCAGGGCCTGCCCACGTCAAAACTCTTCCGCGGCACCGGTCAGGCTTGTCTGAACACCACGCTCATCGACGCCGATGACGACGTCCAGGTGATCTTCAAGTCGAGCCCGATGGGGACCCGGTCCCACGGCAACGCGGGCAACAATTCGTTCGTGCTCTGGGCCTACGGCCAGCGGCTGTTGATCCGCACCGGCCACTACTATATCTACGGAGGCCCCCATCACCGCGACTGGGTCTGGAGCACGCGTTCGCTTAACAACATCACGGTGGGCGGCCAGGGCCAGGTGAAACGCTCGGCCGCGTCCAAGGGCCAGATCGTGGCCTTCAAGACCACGCCCTCGATCGACGTGGTGGTCGGCGAGGCGGGCGGAGCCTATCGTGTAAGAGAAGGCGACAAGGAGCGTCGGCTGCTGGACCGGTTTACCCGTGCCGTCCTCTTCGTCAAGCCGGAACTGGTGATCGTTTTCGACCGGCTGGCGGCCCCGGAGCCCGCCAGCTTCGAGTACTGGCTGCACGCGATCAACAAGTTCACGGTCAAGGGCCAGCGAGATATCGAAACCCGGGCCGGCGACGTGGTCTGCGCGATCGATATCCTCGCCCCGGAGGGTCTGGCGTTCACGCAGACCGACCAGTACGACCCGAACCCCTGGCCGCAGATCACCACCCGCGAATGGCATCTGACGGCCACTACGCCCTCGCGTGCCAAGAGGGCGGTGTTTGTGGCCGTCTATCGACCGCACAGAAGCGACCAGGGTGTACCCCGCGAGACGAGGCTCAAGCAGATCGACGGAGGCTACGTCCTCTGGGCCAAGCTCTCGGACGGCCAGGTCGTGGCCCTGCTGCCCACCGACGACTCAGCCAAATTGTCTGCCGAGGGGCTGACCACCACCGGCGCGATCCTGATCCAACGCCGCCGAGCGGACGGAACGGTTGATACGATGGATCTCGGCAAGCAGGGTGCATCGTCGCGCTGAGACTTGACAGACCTCGAGCCCCGAGCAAGTCAACGGCAGCGGCGCCTGCGCCAGGCGTACGCGACGAGGGTAAGCGCCCCCGCCCTCAAAAGCAGGAACGTGGTCGGTTCGGGGACTTGAAACAAATAGGCCACTACGGGCCCTTCATGTTTCCCGCGACTCATCGTTAATTCTGCGGGCGGTTTCAACCACTTCCTGATAGTCGAACGTGTAGTATGGACCGTCCCCTATCTTCGCGTTGTACCGCAGAGAGCAGAACGCCTGCAAGAGCACATGATATATTTCCCATTCCCCACTGTTGGCGTCCGAAATGAGGCCTTCATGCTTCAATCGGTCTTCGTTTTCGCGCAAAAAATTGTAAATGAGATGCAAGCGAAGGAGGTGGTAATTTGCGGTCTCACGATACTTCTCTAACATGTGCATCTTCACTTGACTCA
>CAZUAM010000838.1:0-1006 GCA_964618095.1 uncultured Planctomycetaceae bacterium
CGTGGTGATCGGCATCCTGATGCTTTTCATGATCGTGGTCATCAGTACTCGAGTGATCGGGGCCGAGGAGTCGATTGTTGTGCAGCCTCCCGACCCTAAGCCGCCCGGTCCCGACGAGGGTGAAGACGATGATGATGGCCCTGGCGTCCCGGAAGATCAGTACCAGGCCTTGAATGACGAGATCCAGCGATTGACGGAGGATCTGGCTCACCAACAGAAGCAATACCGAGAGTTGCAGGAGCTGCGAGAACAGTTGGAGACCCTGATTGCCCTCAAGCGGGACGAGATCGAACTTGGGATCGTTGTCGATCGAGAGCCAACGGGTTTGGGCTTGCCGGAGAAAGTCAAGGTCGTGCCCGACGCTAACCGCCAAGTCGTCAAGAGGCCGATTCTGGTGGAGGTCAAGGCGGGAGGTTTTGTGGTGCATCCGGAGAAGACGGAGTATGCAGCGGAGGAACTCCAACGGAAGAATTCCCCTCTACAGCAATTCATACGAAGCGTCGACCAAGCACGGAGAAAACGTTACCTGTTACTGCTCATCCACCCCAACGGTGTGGCAAGCTATAAGAGCTTGCGCAAGTATCTGCTGGAAAACCATAACGAGACTGTCAAACAAGACATCGTACCAGGCTTGGTTTGGCGAGAAATCACCAAAAGCCGAATAGACCTTGGCTATGAGCCATTCTCGCGGGACTGGCTGCTGATTTTCGAGGAACAACAGAGCGGTAACTGAGGGTGATACGGCACCGGGAAGCGCGACGCGGAACCCGGTCCTTGGAGCAACCGGCACGGTTGCATTCGCAACATTCGACACTAATCGAGCCTGTCAAGGAATCACGTCATGGCGCGGCGACGACCCGGCGGCAAGGTATCGCTCAATTTCGACGGGCTTACCGACGCGGTCACGAACTTGACCGGAACGCTAATCCTGTTGGTTGTGCTGGTCTTCGGCATCACAACCGAAGCCGTCGTCAGCGGGCGGGCCGGGGGGCGCCGCCGCCCGCCG
>CAZUAM010000838.1:1016-2492 GCA_964618095.1 uncultured Planctomycetaceae bacterium
TTCGGCATCACAACCGAAGCCAAGCCCCCCCCACCCCCTCCACCGCCCCCACCCCCTCCGGAAACAAGTAAGGGCAAGCCGATAGGTCCTTTGCTTCAGAAGATCGAAGTTCTCAGACTACAGATCCAGCAAGTCGACCAACAGATCCAGGAACTCGAGGGGGATCTGCCAGCGTTACAGCAACAAGTCGAAGAGCTGCGCCGGGCGGCCCGATCTGGCGGGCCTCGAGGGGAAAAGACAGCCAACAGCTTAAGGTCCATGCCAGCCGAACTGACAGGGACACGTGTGCCGGCGTTTTCTCTCGCCTCAAATCACAACATAGGGAGAAGACTGTGACCAAACGAGCGAAACGCGGCATCGAAATGAGCTTCAAGTTCTTGGCCGCAGCCTGCGTCGCCGTGGGCCTGATCCTTGCCGGCGCGTCGCCGTCGGCGCAGGCCGAAAAGCCGGAAGACCAGACGTTCATCGGCGCTCAGACGCAACAGGATGTGGCAGATCTCCTCCGCCTGCTCGAAACCGGCATCCGGCAGAACGATGCCGCGATCAAGAAGCTGGAAGGCCGCCTCCCCAAACTCCGCAAACAGGTCGAAGAGCTCACCGAGATCGTGCAATCAATTCAGCCGCCGGAATCCAACAAGCCGCCGCGCGCGGACGAGGTGGAGCGAGAGGTCAAGTACCGTCCTCCGATGGAAAGACTTGTTGATAAGAAATGCATCAATTTCATCTGCGAAGAAGGAAGAGTCAGTTTTGTTGATTTCGAGGCGGTGAATGAATACGCCCGCGGCCTCACTGGACAGGGGAGAATCAAGGTGGACCACGAGCTGCCTAACAGCGACTTCAAGATCATCGGTTACGTCGAGAAGAACGGGAAAAGGATCGAGGATGCGAAGTTGACCGTCGTGCGTCTTTCGGGTCGTCAAGGCGAACCATGCGAGGAGATCCAGCGGGGGAACTCACGATTTCAGGCCGTGATCTCCTCCAGGCGAAAGCCGAAGGACTACTATGTGGATTTCAGTGTCTGGCCGGACAGCCACGAGATCTTTCGCCAGGTCCGTTCAATGGCGTGGCGGGCAGGTTTTGACGTACAGTGGACCCCCATGAAATCAGGAGAACGGATGGAGCTGAGCCCGGGCACTGGAATCGGAATCGTACAGTAGGTCACGACAATCGTCTTGACGAGGCGAGGCTGGACCGACGAGCGATCATGCCATGCCGTATACTACCACTTGCGAGCACTGTGGATTCAGTATCCGTTTCGAAGAAGAAGACCGCGGGTTAGAAGTGTACTGCGATTCCTGCGGCCGGGCGAACCTCATTCCGCCGGCACCCGAACTGGACCAACCGCCCGCCCAGGATACTCGACCGGCCGAGTCGGTCCCCGAGGTCATCGAGTCGGACCATCCGGCCGCCGAACCGGCAGAATCCGCTGCACCGCCTGAGGAAGAGTCCAGTGGTGAAGAGCCTGAGGCAGTCGCG